>CALAKE010000631.1 GCA_937922775.1 uncultured bacterium
AAGTGGATCGTCACCGCCTCGATCTCGAGCTTTTCGTCTTCTCTTTCTTCGATCCCGGCAGCCCGAAGGATTCCATTCTCCGCGTCGAGTACATCTACCCTGATGACATCGTCATCGATGAGCCAGTCACCCTCCCACTCCTCCGGATCGAGCACTAGGGGAGTCTCGCCGATGGGTTCATCCATGTAGACAGCGTTGCACGCAGGGAGAACCAGAAGCAGGAGACCAAGGGCCACAAGCCGTGAGAGCTGCATGACACGTCCTCCGATCGATGCGGACGCTCCG
The DNA here is from genome assembly GCA_937922775.1 of uncultured bacterium. Classification (GTDB taxonomy): domain Bacteria; phylum Acidobacteriota; class UBA890; order UBA890; family UBA890; genus CALAKE01. Next base: position 286 of record CALAKE010000631.1, read on the forward strand.
GGGAGCAGAGCAGGGCTGGGGGGGCTGCCCCCCTGAATTCAATTCCAACACAGCTGCTGCCGTGGCAACAAGGCGGGCCGCCGGTGGTGCAGGTGGAAGGGTATCGATGGAAAGGAGCACCTTCTGGCGGAATCGCCTGTGGCGTGGCCATCCCATCAGGACAGCGGGCAGGAACGGCGACGGGAAGGCGCAGGCTCCTCATGTGAGGTGCATTCTGATACCATTTTGAATGTCACTATGCACACCGCACGAACATACCGAGGATACTCGCCATGCCCGATCCGAAAAAGCGTCAGATCAGCGTGCGGATCTCCCTCGAAGTAGACAAGTGGCTCGAGCAGCGGGCAGAGGCAAGAATGCGCAGCAAGGCGGACGTTGTGCGGGAGCTCATCGAAGATTCGAGGGCACGGGAGCGTGAAGCACACCTGCTCAACGTCTTCAACGATGCCGCCCTGGACCTCACCCCGCTGGACCGGCGGGAGCGCGATCTGATTGCCGGCTCACTCGTCCAGCCGGAGGAAGACAAAGAATGAGCGCGCCGCGTCCGCTCCGGGGCGAGATCTGGGAGTTCGACCTGAATCCGAAGAAGGGTCGCGAGCAGAAGGGAACTCGTCCGTGCCTGGTGGTCTCGACAAACGCGATGAATCGTTCTGAATTCGGGACAGTCATCATCTGTCCGATCACTACGAGTGAGCGTTCCAGCTTTCGTTGGCGTCCAGGCCTCGTCCCTGCCGACCTTCGCGTTAACGACCCGCAGTGGCGGCCGCGTCCGCACTGGGTCTCAACCGATCAAATCGTTACGGTCGACACCGCGGCCAGGGCACGCCGCCACCTGGCTACGGTTGAGAATCGAGAGAAGCTGCAAGAGATCGACGAGTCACTGCGCCTGATGCTGGCGCTCTAGCTGACCTCCACGCCACGCTCCGTCACCGGGTAACGAAGAGTGTTCGGCAGACCGGGTATCCGGGGAGCGACTCTATCCTTCCGCCATGAAGCGCAGCGCCGCGAGCCAGCCGATGCGGGCACTCCAGCCCATGTTCCAGGGCTCGGTGTCGGTCGTGTTCTCGGGCGAGTCGCCGGCCGTGTGATAGAAAGCGTCACCGTCGATTGTGATCTTTCCCTCTTCCTCATCCTCGTACCAATTGACAGGTGGGAAGCCCGGTGTCACATCGAGGACTCGCTCCCGGCTCCAGGCAGAGGCGTAGAGGGTGACTGAGGGAATGACTTGCTCGCCTACGATCTCCTCACGTTGAAAGACGTAGGAGTCGGTGCCGCCCTGGCTCGAGTTGCTGGCGAATCGCTCCGGGAACCCCGGCGTGCCGAGGTGATCGCTGGCAATCGATCGCAGCAAAACGATCAGATCGTGATTGACCGGCAACTCGTCAGGCTCGAAATAGATGGCGTCGCGCCAGGTTCCGTAGCCGGGCATGTCGAAGTTGATGACCGCTTCGGGCATGTCGTCGGCTTCCAGCAGCTCGGCCACGTAGTCGCGGGTAGAGAAGATCTCCGATCCCCAAACCGCAAAGCGTACGTCGTAGGGTGGCGACTCGAGCAGGCCCAGGCGAATCGCCTCGGCCCATGCCCGGGCGATCTCGAGCACGACAGCGGCACCGGAGGCATTGTCGTCGGCCCCGGGGCCACCGGCGTCCGAGTCTCCGTGGGCACTGAACATCAGGTTACGGGAACGATCGACGCCCGGAATCGTGGCGATGACGGTTTTGGGAGGGGCCTCTCCCATGCGGGAAACGAGCTTCACACGCATTTCGGCTCCCGGCTCCTCCGAAACCAGGGCACGAAGCATCTCGCCCTCTTCCTTGGAGATGCCGAAGACGGGAATGGTCCATTCACCACGCAGTCCGCCCACCTGCGGCCAGCCGGAGGTGCCGGTGCGACCGTCGTTGAGCACTGCTAGACAGCCCGCCGTCGCGCCGGGCCGCGGCCGATCAGAGGTCAGACAAACGAGACCGGGGCCGGGAGTGAGCGAAAGTTGGCCGGTGCCATCAGCCGACGGCGATCCGCCCTGCGGCCAAGCCGCTTCGAGTGTTGGACCGCCAACCACCGATACCTCCCACTCGTCCTCCTCGTGAAAGCGCAGCGGCGCGTCCTCTCGGACGCGAACTTCCAGCCCCGCGTACTCGAACTGCTCAGCCAGCCAAGCGGCAGAGGCATCGTTCGATTGCGTCCCGCCCATCCTCGAGCCAAGAGCCACGAGCTGGCGTACAGCCGCTACCATGCGGGGCTCAGAAACCCTCCATGCCAATTCGCGTTCGGCCTCCGGCAAATCGACAAATCGCAATTTCTCCAGCTGTAGATGACCAGACGCCGGAGCGACGAGGAGTCCGGAGGCAAGAACGAGAAAGGCGACAGGTGCAGCAATTCGGCGGGGCATGTCTTTCCTCAGGGTCGTGATTGGTTCGGCGCCTCGAGCTGGCGCGTGTATTGGCGATCGCGCACCCGCGACACGTTCTTGAGTCCTGGCTACGGGTAGGTTGGCAGCTTCTTCGAGATCAGCTTATCGCGGAGCCGGGCGGGTAGCTTGCGGAAAAATGAAGCGACCTTGGCATCGGTGCCCACCAGGTATCTGATCTTGGGCTTGCGCGCACATAGGGCGTGCTCGACCACCTCAGCGACCCTATCGGGCGGGATGCCGCGATGATCCAATTTCTCGGTCAGGCCGAACACGGGACCATAGTAATCGTGCGCCTCTTGGGGAAGCTCGTCGCGCACGTCGCTGAGGGTTTCGGCACCCTTGTCCCAGATGGGGGTATCGATTACACCGGGCTCGACCAGGGCAACGTGGACTCCCCAGGGCCGCAGCTCGACGCGCCAGCAATCCGAGATTGCTTCCAGGGCGAACTTGCTCGAGGCGTACGGGCCTAGGAACGGGAAGGCCACCAGGCCACTGACGGAGCTCATGTTGACGATGCGTCCCCCGCCCGTTCGCAGGAGCGGCAGGAATGCCTGAGTAAACGCTATGGCGCCGAAGAGGTTGACCTCGAATTCGTCGCGAATCCCGTCGACGGAGATGAACTCGAGCGGACCACCGAAGTAGACACCGGCGTTGTTCACCACTCCGGTCAGGCCCTCGTCGCCGACAGCATCGGCGATTATCTCTCGGGCCGAGGTGATCATGTCGGCATCCGTGACGTCGAGGAGCACGGGCGTGAGCAGCTCGGACCCCTTCCTCCTGAGCGCCGCGCCGTCCTCCTCCCTGCGAACGCCAGCGAAAACGCGGATTCCCTTCGTGTCCAGTCGCAGGGCACAGGCCTCACCGATGCCTGTCGATGCGCCGGTGATCACCACCGACCCCGGTGGAGTTTGCTGGCTCATCACGCGTCCTCCCTCAGTTCGCCCGGCCATACCGGCCGTTGGAGTCCGAGTCTATAGAAAATGACGGTTCTCTCAAGGAATGTGGATCAGGTTCGATTCTGTGTAGACCCTCGCCCACAAACCTGCAGAACAATCCACAGATCATTGGGGCCCGCAAGGAAACTCATGATGGCAAGAACTCTCCGTACCCAGTAGGAGTCATTGGGGGAGCGACGCGCGATTCCGTTGTTTCGGTCCCGATGGTGGGGTTAGTGTTCCGGAAACCTACTCGCACCCGGAGAATCCCGCATGCTCAAGCGTCCCGTCTTCTGGATTGTCTTCGTCGCCATCTGTGCTGCGTCGACCTTCTTCGCCTACAGCTTCTTCGACCGCGCCTTCCCCATCGTGTCGGTGGATATCCAGATGGACAGGGAGGGGGCGCTGAGCTCGGCACGTGAGCTTGCACAGAGGTTCAGTTGGGGTCCTGAGGAATACCGTCAGGCAGCGTCGTTCGGGCAGGTACCCGGCGTATTGGAGTTCATCGAGCTCGAGGGCGGCGGCCAGGGTGTCTTTCGCGAGATGCTGGCGGACGGGACCTTCCACCCCTATCGGTGGACAGTGCGGCATTTTCGGCCTATGGAGCGGCTCGAGGTACGGATCGCCTTTACCCCACAGGGAGAGCCATATGGCTTCAGGTTGATCCTGCCGGAGGACGAGCCGGGAGCCGCCCTGGATACGGACACCGCGCGGGAGCAGGCCGAGCTCGTCGCTGCCAGCGAGTGGGGCATCTATTTTCCTGACTACGAGCGGGTCGAAACCTCCCAAGAGGAGCGTCCGGGCGGCCGCATCGATCACACGTTCGTGTATGAGCGGCAGGGGGTGGAATACGAGGAGGGAAAGCTGCGCTTGCGCCTCGTTGTGGGAGGTAGCCGGCTCACCGAGCTCACCCACTTCGTCGAGATTCCCGAGGCGTTCGGCCGCCGCTTCGAGGAGATGCGCTCCACCAACATGCTGATCGGGGTGTTGTCGAACGTAGTGATCTTCATCGGCTACATCCTCATCGGTTGTCTTGTCGCGCTCTTCTACCTCCATCGTGAACGTTGGGTCATGTGGAAGAAGCCGGTGATCTGGGGAACATCGATTGCGGCGCTGCAGGGGCTGTTGGTGCTCAACGAGCTTCCGCTCGCGTGGATGGGCTACGACACGGCGCTCTCCACTACCAACTTTCTCTTGACTCAGCTGGGTATGGCGCTCCTGATGTTCATCGGCATGGCGCTTCTGCTCAGCATCAGCTTCATGGCTGCCGAGAGTATGACGCGGCGCGCCTTCCCGCAGTTGGTCCAGTTCTGGCGCGTCTGGTCGCCCGGCGTGGCCAATAGCTCGACGGTGGTGGGCCATACCATGACGGGCTTTCTGCTCGTAGGAGTCTTCCTCGGGTACGAGGTGCTGCTCTACATGTTTACCCACGGCGTGCTGGGCTGGTGGACTCCGTCGGACGCTGGAATCCAGCCCGATCTGCTGGCGACCTACTTCCCATGGTTGGCGGCGATCGCG
>CALAKE010000632.1 GCA_937922775.1 uncultured bacterium
GGCCGACGTGTTTGCCCGTCATCAGCACGCTGCGCGACGGCGCGCACACGGATGCACCGGAGTAGGCCTGGGTGAAGCGCATACCCTCTGCGGCCAGTCGATCGATCCGCGGGGTACGAATGATCTCGCCACCGTAGGAGCCGAGGTGCGCATAGCCGAGATCGTCGGCCATGATGAAGACCAGGTTGGGTCGAGCATTCGAGTCACTTTGGGCCAGATCGTCTCCAGTGGGCGCGCCGGCACAGGCCACCACCGCGAGGAGCTGCGCAGACAGGATCGCCGCAAAGAGAAGCGAAATGGTGGACTGCAGGGGATTGTTTACGCGCATGGCACTCTGCTCCGCTTCGGTGAATTCAGGTCCACTCGATATTGTCTGCCCCCCCTTCTATGACTGCACCGCAAGAAGATCAACCCTGGCAGGCCGCGGTGGGTCGCCGATGGACCTGGGAGGTTGGACTCGCGGGCGAGGGCGAGAACGAACAATTGATACACTTGACTAACAGTGCTAGTCACCTCTATTATGACTAGCACTGTTAGCCAAGGAGGAAAAATGGCACGCGACGCGTTAGGGGAATTCGAGCACAGGGTCCTTCTCGCGATCCTGCGCCTCGAGGCAGAGTCCTACAGCGTACCGATCGTTCTCGAGCTAGAGGAAAAGACGGGAAAGCCGGTGGCGCCAGCCGCTGTGTACATCGCGCTCAGGCGCCTCGAGAAACGGGGGCTCGTGAGCTCCCGCCTCGTCGAGCCGGACGAGAACGGCGGTCGCGAACGCCGCTATTTCAGGATCGAAGAAGAGGGCCTCGAGCGCCTGAGGGAATCGCGACGTGCCCTGTTAGACCTGTGGGAAGGGCTTGCCCCACAACTCGATCGAAGATGAGAGCAAAAATAGACCCAGACGGCGCCTTGCCGGCCGAACCGCACGGAGGGGTACCACGACCCCAAGGCAATAGTGCCATCGCGGCGCCTCCACGTATGGCGGCGTGGCTATTGGAGTGGAGCCTGCCGAACGACGACAGTAGCGAACTGCTCGATTTCTTGAGGGAGCTCTTCCAGGTCCGCAAGAACCAGCGCGGCCATCTGCGAGCGGTGCTTTGGTACTGGTGGCAGGTTCTCAGTTTCCCGATCCATTTCTTGAAGGCCCGCGCGGAAAGAGTCCGCCGACGCTGGATCTCCCAATCCTCAGGGTCCGGTGCGGCCTCTTCAGGCGCAGGAAGAAGCGGCGGAGAAGGAAAGATCGTCTCGATGCTCACACAACTGACCAAAGACGTACGCTATGCCGTCCGCAATATGATCAAATCGCCAGGCTTCACGGTCATGGCCGTGCTGGCTCTGGCGCTGGGGATCGGCAACGTCACGCCGACCTTCAGCATGATCAACGCCTACTTTCTCAGACCACTCCCCTTCAATGAGCCGGGCAGTCTCGTGAACCTGCGGACCGTCCATCAGCGACAGGGATGGGAGAACGATCGCCACTCGATTCCCAACTTTCTCGACTACCGGGAGCAGGCCGAGACGTTCGAGGATATGGCCGCCTTCAACTACACCTCGGTAGACCTCACGGGTGGTGATGCCCCCGAAGCGGTCGACGCGGGGCGGGTTTCTGCAAACGTGTTTGATGTTCTCGGGGTGGCGCCTCAGCTCGGCCGTGGCTTTCTGGCGGGCGAAGACCAGCCCGGAGGCAACGCTGAAGTGGTGGTCATCAGCGACGGGTTCTGGGACCGGCGCTACGGAAGAGACCCCGCGATCCTGGGCCAGATGCTGGAGATCGGAGATCGCGAGCACACGATTGTCGGTGTGATGGCACGGGAATTCCTCTTTCCGCTGCCCACCACGCAGGTCTGGGTACCGCGCGTGCTCGATGAAGGTCGCTATGCTCGAGACCGTTCGATCGTGCAGATCGTCGGGCGCCTCGAGCCCGGTGTCTCCTGGGACCAGGCCCAGACTGAGCTCGACGGAATTGCCGAGAGACTGCGGCAGGAATACCCGGAAGACAACGAATACATGGGCCTCCGCGTCTTCGACCTACGAGCGGCTCTCAACTTTGCCGACGAGATCTTCCGGGTTGCCGGCGTCATCTTTCTGATTTCGGGCGGCTTCGTTCTGCTGATCGCCTGCGCCAACGTCTCTAGCTTGTTGCTGGCTCGTGGCTTACGCCGCAGCCGCGAGGTAGCCATCCGCACCGCAATGGGCGCTTCGCGGGGACAGCTCATTCGCCAGTTCCTCACGGAGAGCCTTCTGCTGGCGATGCTCGGTGGCGGGGCTGGGGTTCTGTTCGCTCGATGGGCAACCAATGCCATGAATCAGGGGATTCCGGCTGACCTCTACCGTGTCGGCGACATATCGGTCGACGGGGCCGCTCTCCTGTTCACGCTCGGTGTCGCTTCGATCACTGCTCTCGTCTTCGGCCTCGTGCCCGCACTCAGGAGCTCACGAGTGTCGCTGAGCGAGTCGCTCAAGGAGGGCAGCGCCTCGGTAACCTCGACGCGAGGCAGCCTGCGACTGCAGCGGTTCCTGGTTGTCGGTCAGATCGCCATGGCGCTGGTGCTCCTCGTCGGTACCTCGTTGATGTTGCGAAGCCTCGGTGAGATGGAGAACGTGGACCTCGGCTTCGAGCCTGAGAACGCGCTCACTATGACGTTTTCTCTCCGCCAGGATCGCTATGAGGAGCGTCAGGCGGTTATCGAATTCCATCGCGCCCTGATTCAGGAGGTGAG
>CALAKE010000633.1 GCA_937922775.1 uncultured bacterium
TTCGCGTCGTCGTACGCCCGCTCCAGGTACTCCAGGCTCGGGCTGACGGATATCACGCCGTGAAGGTGTGGACCAGCGCCCGGCTGGCAAGTGAAATCAGGCAGGCCGTTGAGCGCCAGGTGTACCTTTGCGCTAACGCCCTTGAATCGAATGTTGTCGACCATCTGCGAGAAATTCGGACTCAGTGCGGCAGGGCTCAAAAGGCCGAAGAATGTGCTCCGCGGGTCGAGGCTCGAAACGACCCGTCGGCATCTCACCTCGCTCCCGCCAGCGAGACGAACACCCTGTGCCACACCGTCTTCCAGAAGAATCTGCTGTACGCGCTCGCCGGTGCGAACCTCTCCTCCGCTCTGGCGAACGGCTGCGACCAGCGCCTCGCTCAACTTCCCGATGCCGCCCGCCACGCGGCACGTTGGGCGGATGACACCGGCGCCCGCTGCGACATGGTGGTGAAGCAGTGTGTAGACCGTCCCGCTCGCCATGGGGCCCTGGCAAAGACCACTGATGGCGGAAGCCGCGAGCGTGCCCCTGACGAGATCGCTCTCGAACCACTCGTCCATCAGCTCGTAGATCGACATAGGGAGGATCCGCAAGACCTCGACCATGTCCTTCTTGCCTAACCCCCGAAGCCGTTTGCCGAGCTTGGCCGCGGACCAAAGGTCGCCGAGATGGCTGCCGGTAACGTCTGGCGGGGTCGTGTGCCAAATGGCCTCGAGGAAACCGGCGGCCCTCCCGATGAGCCTCGTGAACGGAATCCACGCATCGGCGTCCAACTCGGAGATCTCACGGAGGGCCTCGGCAGTCTTGTGGGCATCGCGCCAGAGGGTCAGGGGACGGCCGTCTTCGACGGGCGTGAAAACCGTCGGGTCGGCCGCCAGAATCCCGAAGCCAAAACCAGCGAGTCCCAGGTCCGAAACAACCCGCTGGCTGAGCCCCCCGATCCGGTGAGCGCCAGTATCGACCTTGAAGCCGGGGAAGACCTCTTCCGTCGAGGCTGCCCCACCCACGATATCCCGGCCCTCGATCACGAGCACCTTCTGGCCGGCCTTGGCCAGGTAGGCGGCAGCCACGAGTCCGTTGTGACCTGCGCCGATAACGATGGTGTCGGGGCTCTTACTCATCGGAGGCCGCCCTTCAGGATCTGAATCGCCGCCAGGCGGCCAGAGGCTCCGGTCACGCCACCCCCGGGATGCGTACCCGATCCGGCCTGATAGTAGTTCTTCACCGGCGTCTTGAAGTCTGCCCAGCCGACTGCGGGCCGCAGGCAGAAGAGCTGCTGAAGTGACAGCTCGCCGTGGAAGATGTTGCCCGCCGTAAGCCCCATCTGGCTTTCGATATCCATGGGGGTAACCACCTGTCGGTGCAGAATCGCGCCGGGCAGATTGGGCGCGTACTGTGCCAGAGTGTCGATGACCGCATCGCCGAACGCCTCGCGTTTCTCATCGTTCCATCCGCCACGCAGGTCCGACGGGGCGTACTGCACGAAGATCGACATGACGTGCTTGCCTGGGGGCGCCATCTCCGGGTCGATCATCGAGGGGATGATGATGTCCATGTAGGGTCGCGACGAGAAGTCTCCGTACTTCGCCTCGTCGTAGGCACGCTCCAGGTAGTCGACGCTGGGGCTGATGGATATCGCACCCTGATGCAGCGGCCCCACGCCCGGCTTCGCCGTGAAGTTCGGGAGCTCGCTCAGGGAGAGGTTCACCTTGCCCGACGAGCCCCGGATCCGGAAGCGCCTGATGTCGCGCACGAAATCGCCGGGGAGGTGCCTCTCTTCGACGAGCTTGAGGAAGGTCAGCTTCGGATCGAGCGCCGACACTACGACGGGAGCGTTGAATTCATCGCCATTGTCGAGAGCGACGCCGACCGCTCGGCCATTCTTCACGATTACCTGAGAGACGCCGGCCTCGGTCCGGATCTCTGCGCCGTGCTCCCGGGCCGCCGACGCAATCGACTCGCTGACCGCCCCGGTGCCGCCCTTGGCGAATCCCCAGGCTCGCATGGCTCCGTCGATCTCGCCCATGTAGTGGTGCAACAGCACGTAGGCCGTGCCTGGAGAGCGCGGCCCGAGAAAGGTGCCGATAATGCCGCTCGCCGACATGGTGGCCTTCAGCGCCTCGGTCTCGAACCACTCATCGAGATAGTCGGCCGAGCTCATGGTCATGAGCTTGTGAAGGGCGTGGAACTGCTCGTGACCCAAGCTCCTGAAGTGCTTGCCGAGCTTCAAGAAGCCCCGGAGGTCCTTCGGGCTCATGGAGGTCGGGTCTGGTGGAATCATGGCCAGGATCGGCTTGACGGCCACCGCGAGCTGGTACATCAGCTTGCCGAAATCGTCATACCGGTCAGCATCGCGGGGCGAGTGCCGATACAGCTCCTGGCGGGTCACGTCATGATCCGCCCAACGCACGAGATAGTCGTCGTCAGGAAGCGGCGTGAATGTGCTCTCCAGGGGAAGGATCTGGAGACCGTGTCTCGGCAGGTCCAAATCCCTGATGATCTCAGGACGCAGGAGGCTGACTACATAGGAGCAGACGCAGTACTTGAAGCCGGGATAGATCTCCTCGGTGACCGCCGCACCCCCGAGGACATGGCGCTTCTCGAAG
>CALAKE010000634.1 GCA_937922775.1 uncultured bacterium
CCTGTGGGCCTCCACACCGGTCTTGGCGACTACGGAACCTACGACATGGCCGGCAACGTCAGGGAATGGATCTGGAACGAAACGGAGGGTCGACGGTACATCATGGGGGGCGCCTGGAACGAACCGGCTTACATCTTCAAGCACCCCATGGCCGCACTACCGCTCAGCCGCTTGGCTACGGACGGGTTTCGCTGCGCGCTCTACAGCGATCCTCCGGCTCCAGTGGTCCTCGAGCCGACGACTCCCGCACTGGACTACAGCACGCGACAGCCTGTCGAAGACGACGTGTTCGAAGCGTATCTCGGCATGTACGCCTACGACCGGACCCCGCTCCGCGCCGAGGTCGAGTCAACCGATGAGGGCTCTCCCTACTGGGTGAAAGAAACGGTGTCCTTCGATGCCGCATATGGCAATGAGCGCGTTAGCGCTCTGCTGTTCCTGCCGAAGGATGTGGAGCCGCCCTATCAAACCGTGATCTGGTTCCCTGGCGCCGACGTTTTCCTCCCACGAACCCGTGAGAACCTCGCTTCCCCGTTCATGTTCGATTTCATTCCTCGAAGCGGACGGGCGCTCGTCTACCCGATCTACAAAGGCATGTACGATCGCTACATCCCGTTTGATTTCGCTCCCAACAATTGGCGAGACCGGATGATCGAATGGTCAAAGGACATCGGGAGAACCATCGACTACTTAGAGACGCGCGACGATATCCTGAGCGACAAGCTCGCCTACTACGGGTTCAGCGCCGGCGCCTGGTATGGCCCCATCTTCACCACCATCGATCCACGCTTCGCAGCGAGTATCCTGCTCGCGGGCGGCCTTTACCCTGCCGAGACCCGGCCGGAGATGGAGGTGGTCAACTTCGCCCCACGCAGTCGGGTGCCGACACTGATGATCAATGGGCGAGATGACTACCATTTTCCCTACGAGGCGGCACAGCGGCCGTTCTTCGAATTCCTGGGGATGCCCCCGGCCAACAAGCGTCATGTTCTTCTCGATGGCGGGCACATTCCTTCCGATCCGAACGAGATCATCCGCGAGGTACTCGACTGGCTCGACCTGCACCTCGGTTCCAGATGATCTGGTTGCCTCCCCACTTTGCCAATTCTCTGCCAAGTTACGTACAAACACCTACAAACACGTACAAACAGATACAAAGAGAAACAACTTCGGTCCGGGCACAAGCCGACTAGATACAAGCAGATACGACCAAGTACAAAGAAAACGCAGCCGAGGACTTCGACTTAGAAGTCCGCCGCTCTGTTCGTCTGAGCTACGGGCGCGCCTGGGAGGATCACCTCAGTCTAGAGGACGTTAGACTAGTCGGTGTTTCCGTTTCACTCCGGTCGCTTGGTTCTGTGTGGGCGCGTGTGCGGGTCCAGGCCCGGGCGTGGAACTGAAGCTCGTAGAGGCCGTTCTTACCCCCATCGGGCCTTCTGTGATTCCAGATCGAACGGAGACCGTGTGTGACACCCTCCAGAACCTCGTACTCGTGGGGAATGCCCAGCCCCTGGAGGTGTTCGTGCATCTCCGGAGTGGCTGTTCGGTCCTGCTCGATCACGTATCTGTCGCGGGTGCCGATGACCATCCGGATCAGAATGCCACTCTCCAGCACGCTCTCCCGGTTCGTGTTGGCATCCCTCTTCCGATCCGAAAGGGCGTAATCGCTGACGAAGGCGTTAGCGACGGCGGAGGCGAACTTGTCCGGGTGTTTCATGGCCATGAAGATTGCCCCCGTGGCTCCGCGAGAGTGTCCGTGGACGGATATCGTCCCCGGGTCCATGCCGGCACGGAAGGCCTCCCTGGCGTAGGCCCTCAGTTCGCCCGCCTCCTCACCGGTGAGCATGCGCTCGTTGGCACGGCGATACCACTGGACCGTCGACCTCCAATCCGCTCCCCGGGGAGCGATGAGCACAAAGGGCGGAACCTCGCCGCTCTCGATCCACTCGTTCATCTCCCCGGCCCCAACGATCCGAGTGAAGCTGTACTCGTCGCCGCCCTGTCCGTGGAGAAAAAGAATCAGTGGATAGGTCTCGGTTCCCTCCGGTGTCCAGTCGGGTGGGAGATACACGCTGAAGTACACCGATCCCCGTGCCTCGCTCCGGAAGACGGCGCGGGTGTGACGCCCGTCCCGTCCGGAGAAACCCGTCACCTCGTCGACTGCCGGGTCCGTAGTGCTGCCCCGGGGCGAGCACCCGCTTGATATGAAGACGAGGGCGAGGAGAAGGAGTGTGAATCGCCGCATCGTCATTCCCCTGCATGCAACCATGTGGAAAAAACCGAGCCTGATCAACGGGATCTCATCGAGAGCTTTCCAGAGGCATTCGTCTGACGCAAGAGTTCGACCGAGTCAACTGGTGCCTGGGGATGAGCGCCGATAGCTGCCGCGGGCAGTAGGCTATGAGTGGTCCACAGCCCGCCCATTTTGCCAATTTTCTGCCAAGTCAGATCCAAACGGGTACAACCAGATATAAAGAGATACAAAACCGGCGCGGACGCAAGCCAAACAGATACAAACAGATACAGCTAGATACGAAGAGAACGGGGCAGAGGGCATTGACTTAGAAGTCCGCCGCTCTGTCCGTCTGAGCTACGGGCGCGCCTGAGAGACCTCTGATTGTACCGCAGTGGCCTCGCCTCTCAGCCCTTCAGAGGTGGGGCAACTGTTGCCTGTTGTCCTATTCCTGCGCTTGAAGTAGCTTTCGTGCTCGGACGCCAGAATCTCATCGCCTATGTCAGGGGCACGACACCATGGTCGGACGTACTCTCAATCAATACGAGATCCTGGAGCCGCTGGGGGCCGGCGGCATGGGCGAAGTGTATCGCGCGCACGACGCGACCCTAAAGCGCGAGGTCGCAGTCAAGGTCCTACCCGAGGATCTGTCAACCGATGAGGAGCGACTGGCCCGGCTGGAACGCGAGGCTCAGCTCCTGGCAACCCTCAACCATCCGAATATCGAGGTTATCCACGGACTCGAGGAGGCGGACGGTGTCCGCTTCGTGGTGTTGGAGCTCATCGAGGGGGAGAGCCTCGCCGTGAAGCTCTCCCGCGGCCGATTTCAGATGGAGAAGGCTCTGGCCATCGGTCGTCAGATCGCCGAGGCGCTCGAGGCAGCTCACGCGAAGGGAATCATCCATCGTGATCTGAAGCCCGCTAACGTAATGATCACCCCTGAGGGTCAGGCGAAGGTCCTCGATTTCGGCCTGGCGAAGAGCAATAAGGCGGAGGGAGCAGTCTCCGGCGGTGCCGTCGACCTAACCGAGTCTCCCACGGTCGCGGTGGCCACCCAGGCGGGGGTGATTCTCGGCACCGCTGCCTATATGTCGCCCGAGCAGGCACGCGGGAAGCCGCTGGACAAGCGCACCGACATTTGGTCGTTCGGCTGCGTCTTCTACGAGATGCTAACGGGAAGCAGACCGTTCTGGGGAGAGACGGTGACGGATGTCCTTGCGGCCATCGTCGAGCGCGAGCCGGACTGGAACGCGATACCAAGCAGCGTCCCGCCGCTGGTTCAGGTGATTCTTCGCCGCTGCCTCGAGAAGGATGCCTACCGGCGCCTCCACGATATCGCCGACGCGCGCATCGAGGTCGCCAACGCCATCAGCGACCCGGAGGGCGATCTCATGGGGATGCTGGGCGGAGCTGCGGCAGAAGAATTGCCTGCCTGGAGGCGAGCACTACCGTGGGCTGTGGCCGCTCTTATGGCCCTACTGGCTGCCCTACTGGCTGCTCAAACCACATTTTGGCCAGGGGCCGACGACGGCTCGGGCAGAGTTACTCGGCTGCCGCTTACCCTCCCGGCGGGGTTCTCGCCCATTCCGCTCATGGAGGCATCCTTTGCTGTATCTCCCGACGGAACCCACATCGCTCACGTGGTCGATCTTGATGGAGGTTCGAGCTTGTTTCTTCGCGATTCTCAGGAGCTGGAGCTGCTCACCGTGCCGGGAAGCGATGGAGCAGTATCTCCGTTCTTCTCGCACGACGGTCGGTGGTTGGGGTTCTTCGCCGATCAGAAAGTGTGGAAGGTCTCCGTCGAGGGAGGAAGCCCAGTACCCATCTGTGACGCTGAAAGACTCCGCGGTGCGGCGTGGGGGCCGGACGACACGATCGTTCTTGCGCCCGACTCGTACACAGGGCTGTTCCTCATTTCAGCCACGGGGGGACAGCCGGAACCACTGACGAGCCTCGATGTGGAGCGCGGCGAGATCTCGCACCGCTGGCCGGCCTTTCTCCCGGGCGGGCGCGCGATCGTCTTCAACATCTTCATGGGCGGCAGCTTCGATGACTCGCTGATCGCTGCACATTCGCTTTCGACCGGAGAAACGACAATCCTGCTTGAGGGCGGCTTGGACCCCTTCTACTCGCAATCGGGGCACCTGATTTACGGCCGCGCGGGAACGCTTTTCGCGGTCCCGTTCGACCCGGAGCGATTGGAGCTGACGGGATCACCCGAGCCCGTAGAGGATGGTGTGTCGGTTGCAAACGAGGGGCCGGGAACCGTAGAGGCCGACGTCACACTCGACGGCACGATGTTCTACCGGCCCGAGGTACGGACCGAGCACGAAGTCGTCGCAGTCGACCGCGAGGGAAACGAGGAAACCCTGCCATCGACTCGCAGAAGCTACGGTCTCAGTGGGCCCCGCTTCTCTCCCGATGGTAGCTCGCTCGTGATCTCTCAGGGAGACGACATCTGGCTCTACGACATCGAACGGGGCGTCATGAGTCCTTTCATCACCCACGAGGCCTCCGACGGTGGGCCGCTGTGGATGCCCGACGGGCAAACAGTCATCTTTCACTCGAATCGTAGCGGTAACCGTGACCTCTACCGGGTCCCGGCGGACGGCAGCGAGGAGGAGATCGTTGTCCGCGCCGGCCAGACGTGGATGGTGGCCAACTCTGTCTGCTCGGACGGGCAGGTTCTTCTGTACGTTGGGGGCGGGGACATTTGGGCCTTGCCGCTCGAGGAAGATGCGGAGCCTGAGATCGTGCTGCAAAACGAAGCGGATGAGGGCGCGGCGGTATTCTCGTCCGACTGCAGGTGGCTGGCTTACAGCTCGGCAGAAACGGGGCGCTACGAGGTCTACGTCCGGCCGTACGATCGGCCGGGACGCCCCGTGCAGATCTCTATCGGCGGCGGGGATGAGCCGGCGTGGGGGCCAGACGGCCGCGAGATCTTCTATCGCGCGGAGGGGTATTTGATGGTTGTCGAAGTCTCGGCGGGTGATGACTTTTCAGCCGGATTGCCGGAGATGCTCTTCGAGGCGGACTACCTCTCCTACGGGATGCACTTCCCACGCATGTACGACATCTCCCCCGACGGCCAGCGTTTCGTTTTCTTCAAGCAAGTTTCGGATCCGCCGGTCTCTGACCTGGTCGTCGTCACCAACTGGTTCGAGGAGTTGACACGGTTGGTGCCGAGGGAGCAGTAGGCGCTCACTTCCCATACCAAGCAGTCCACTGGATTCCATGTGGGCGTCTGTGTGGGCGTGACATACGTCTTGGAGGGGGATACTCGTCTCAGTGAGAGACGCACGTCTCGGGCGGGAAATCCTCTAATCACAGCAAGTTGCTGAGAATCAAGGACTTAGGAAAAACAGAGAGCATCGCGTTAGAAGTCCGCCGCTCTGTCCGTCTGAGCTACGGGCGCGCCTGAGAAGAAGGTCCTATTCTACAGGACGTTACACTGATCAGCG
>CALAKE010000635.1 GCA_937922775.1 uncultured bacterium
CCAGAAGGAAACGACCAGACAGGAGACCGGACGGCAGCAGGCCCAGGAAGCCGTCGAGCAAGTGCAGCCACCCCTGCCCCTTCCGCAGACCGATGACCCGACGCTGATGGAGGTGCTCGAGAAGATCAACTCCGTGAGTGCCTACGAGGTCCCTGATCTCGGTCTCAGGGAGGATCAGGACTACGCCCGTACACCGGACGACGTCGAACCCTTCGGTGGCATCAAGCCCTTCAAGGACCACTTCCTCCTGCAGATGGAGTACACCGGACCGGGAAGGGCGATCCCAGAGCCCGAGGATCTCGAAACGGTGCGGCTCGGCTTCATCGGCCCGATCATGTCGACCGTTTCCGTGGCTACCGGTGGAGCCAGCCACGAGGAACCCATGGGGATCCAAATGTTGCGCGGTGCCCGGCTTGCCATCGAGGAAGCCAACTCGCGGGGCGGATATTTGCGCCGCAGTCTGCCCTTCGAGCTCGTCGTCAGCAACGACAACGGATTGTGGGGCTCGTCGGGAAACGAGATCGTCAAGCTCGCCTACCGGGACGGGGTCTGGGGCATCCTCGGTACCATCGACGGGGCCAACAGCCACATCGCGATCCGCGTTGCCCTGAAGGCCGAAGTGGTGATGATCAACAGCGGCGACACCGACCCCACGTTCATCGAGACGAACATCCCCTGGGTCGCGCGGGTTATCGGCGATGACCGCCAGATGGGATATCTTCTGGCGGACTATTTGTATCGCAAGCTCGGCTACGAGCGCATCGGGATCATCCGGTCCAACAATCGCTACGGCCGCTTCGGTGTGCGGGAGTTGCGTGACAGCAGCCGCCGTCTCGGACATCCGATTGCCCTGGAGATCAACTACCTACTGGGTAGCGAGGACTTCTCCCTGCAGCTCGAGCGCCTGCTCGAGGCAAACGTCGACGCGATCGTGCATTGGGGTGACGCCGAAGATGGCGCTCGCGTGCTCAATCAGATGCGCGCCACGGGTATGCTCCATCCGTTCTTCGCTTCCGATCGGTGCCTCTCGGGAGCCTTCGTCGAGATCGCCGGGGCCAACGCCGAGGGCGTCGTCTGCACCTCACCTTGGAATCCGCAACGGGAAGACGAGCGCCTCGTGGCTTTCCGCACAGCCTTCCGCGAGCGTTTCGGGGTGGATGCGGGAACATACGCCGCGCACGGCTATGACGGCATGAACCTGCTGATCCATTCGATCCAGCTCGCGGGCCTGAACCGCGCCAAGATTCGTGATGTGTTGGCCCATCGCAGCGTAGCCTGGCCCGGCGTCACGGGCGATATCCCGCTGAGCGCGGCACTCGACGACGACGGCGAGGTCTTCCTGGCGAGATTCGAGAATGGCGAGTGGCGCTACTACTCCCGTGAGGACCTCGACATCCCATCGGGCTTGGAGGCAGCCGATGAGGCCAAGCATGGTGTAACAACGGAGACTCCTGTGTCGGCCGGCCCGACGGGCAACAACGAGGGCAGGAGCGTGCCGGCATCTCCTCACTACAGGCTGCGTGAACACCAGACGACCTACAACGGTCCGGGGCGCGAGGCACCGGAGCCGGTGGGTGTCGAGGAGGTGGCGCTGGGCTATTTCGGCCCCAGCGATCCGGCCCATCCCAGCGGCGGCGACATGTGGCTGGCCGCCGGCATGGCCATCTCCGAAGCGAATGAGGCGGGCGGGTACAAAGGTGCGCCCTTTCGCTTGCTACCGGCCTGGTCGGAAAATCCGTGGGGAACCGGAATCAGGCAGGTCACGCGCCTGGCCTACGAGCAGCGCGTCTGGGGCATCGTGGGCTCTATCGACGGCGCCGCCACCCACCTTGCCGAGCAGGTCGTGGCAAAGGCGCGCCTGCCGCTCGTCAATCCCGCGAGCACTGACAAAACGGTCAACCTGGCAAACGTGCCGTGGATGTTCTCGTGCCCCCCCGGAGATCATCAGTCGGCCCCACTCCTCGCCCGGACGCTTACGACCACCCTGGCAGGACGCCAATTCGTGCTTCTGACTTCGACCGACCACGATTCACGCGCGTTCGCGGCTGAGTTGCTGAGCTCACTGGCCGGTCAGCCTACCCAGCTTCGACGCCATGTCCAGTTCCACCCCGGGGAGACGGTCGATACGAGGATCGTCACCCAGATCAGCGCAGTCCGTCCCGAGGCGGTCGTCATCGTTGCGCCGGCCACTGATAGCGCTCGGCTCGTGGCCGGCCTGCGCAGTACGGGCTTCGAGGGCGCCATATTCGGAGGCCCGGCCATGGGTCGCTGGGCCTTCCTCGAGGGAGCAGAGACAACCGCGGAGGGCGTCATTTTCCCTCTTCTGATCGCGGGGGATGAGTTGAGCCCTTTTGCGCGTCGATTCGAGGAACAGAATGGTCACCCTCCTGACTACGCCGCGGTTCATACCTACGATGCAACTCGAATCCTGATCGCGGCGATTCTTGAAGCAGGCCTGAATCGTGCCGGGATTCGCGATGCCCTGGTCGGGCTTGCACCTTGGGGTGGGGCGAGCGGGGCGCTCTCCTGGGATCCCCTCGGCCAGAATTTGAGGACGGCGCGGCTGGGCACCATCAACCACGGCAGGATCGTTCCTCTCGCACGCTGAATCGAGCCTGTGTAAGCTCTCCTCACTTCAGCACACCACTTGCCCGGTCCCTCAGGAGCTTGTCTCGCAAACCGAGTACGAGCGCGGTGAAAGATGCAGGCTAAGCGTCTCGCTGTTGTGGCGGTTGTCGTCTTCTTCGGACTACCTCTTTTCCTCGGCTTGGGAAGAATCGACCTGCGCAATGACGAGGCCATCTATGCATATGCGGTCGACAGCGTCGTCGCGAAGGGTGCATGGCTGTCTCCGGAGAGCTCGCCGCACACCGATGGGCGGGGCGACCCGCACGAGTGGGAACCCGCTCCATTCCTCGAGAAGCCGCCGCTGAAGGTCTGGATCGTAGCAGCCCCCATCAAGCTGGGGCTTCTGCCACACAACGAGTTTGGGCTGCGCTTCTGGGACGCGCTCTTCGGTACGCTCGCCTTTGTCTACATCTTTCTGGTGGGAAGACGCCTCGTTGATTCTGTGGCCGGCTTGGGCGCCGTTTTCTTGCTCTCCATCCAGTGGCTGTTTACGTTCCGACATGGCTTGCGCGCCAACGTCATGGAGGCGTCACTGGTGCTCGCCTACTGCGGCGGCATCTACCACTTCTTGCTCTGGAGCGAAAGCAGGAGCCGATCCGGTCGCTGGCGGCACATCTTGGCGTTCGCCGGTTGGTTCACTTTCGGCTTCATGACCAAGTTCGTCGCGGCGGTCTTCTTGCCACTGGTCGTCGGGCTGGCCGCGCTCGCCTCCAACGAATGGCGCAGCCGTATGTGGGCAGACAGGTGGCGATGGCTGGGAGGAGCCGCGATGGGTGCGATCCTCATCGCGCCTTGGTTCGTGGTCGAGCACTTTCGCCATGGCGAGGCCTTCTGGGACGTCATCTTCGGACGGCATGTCTACGATCGCATGGTCGACTCGCTGGATCCCCTTCACGTTCAACCATGGGCCTACTACCTGACTGAGTCATTGAGTGAAATGAGGGTTGCCGACGCCCTGGCGTGGCTGCTCGTGGGGGTGCCCGCGTGGATTGTCGCTACGACTCGCAAGCGCTGGAACGGGGGCCTCCTCGTGCTGATTTGGTTCTTCGTGCCGATCGGGCTCATTTCACTGAGCGACTCGAAGCTCTTTCACTACGCATTTCCATTCCTTCCCGCCGCGGCGCTGATGGCAGCCTACCCGCTGGCACTTCTCGTACGCATGGTGCGCGGTATGCCCACCGGCTTCGACCGTCTCGACGCTCTTGCTGAGTGGCCTTCACGGCATGGGTGGCCTGAGTCGCTTTCCGGATTCTTCGGAAGAAGGGGGGTGCGCCTGGCTCTGTTCATGATCGCCTCCGCCGCGGCCATCATGAGTCTCGCCACGCTGTTTACCGGACAACTCGAGGCTTCGATCTTCGGAGTCAGGCTCTTCAGCAACTCCTCGGTCGTTCGCCCCCTGATGATTGCGGTGCTCTGCGCACTGCCCCTGCTATCGGCGCGACTCGGGGTTCTGATGCCCGGGCTGGCGATCGTCTTCTTTCTTCTTCCCGTGCAGCGCTATGAGATCACCCTCGACCGGGCCCTCACGGTCGACAGCCCCATGCGCACCGTGCGCGATTGTGTCGTAGAAACGTACGAAGGAATCCGATCCGTGGCGAGTGGGCAGGGCCCGTCGGCCTCGAGGCTCTACGTGCATCTGCCGGTGGGGGCGGGCCTGACGCACAACTACTATTACTACTTCCGCCGGTTGGATGTCTGGGAGCGCCCTACGGCGCAGAGTGATCGACATCTGCACTCGCGTCTCTTTACCAGCGGTGAACAGGCGCCGACCATTATCCTCGAGCCGGACTACCTGAGCTTTCTCGAGAGGATCGACACCCTCGATGCGGGGAGGTTGCCGCCGACCCTGATGCTTGGCGTCGGCTACGACGGCATGACCGAGGCTCTGGTCGTGTTGCCCGGGCCGTTCGCCCATTGCGCTGATGCCGGGCAGGAGCAGGGTGGGGTGCGATACGAGCCGCCGCTACCGCGCTCGCCGTAGTGCGCGACCGTACCACCTGTAGATGCGCCAGATCGCGAGCGGCGCACCAACGAAATCAGCGAGCCGCAGCTTGGATCCAGCCACGTCGATCCATTGATCAAGAGGGATCTCGACGAGACCACGGTCGATTTCTACGCTCGGGGTTGCCGACCGTGAGATAAGCCAGCGCGCCAGGATCTCGACGTCGAAGGCCCAGCGGGTGACGAAAGGTTGGGCGAAGATCTCACGCACGCGCGGCGTAGCGCGCATCAGCTTGGCTCCACACTGCGTGTCGTAGACCGCGATTCCGAGAATCAATGAGACCGCCGTGGCGGCTACCCGCCCAAAGTAATGACGCACCGCCTTACGCTCGATGTGCCTGCCCAGCATCTGGACCCGCGAGCCGATGGCAATCTCGAGATCGGGCTGGCACCCGAATCGCTGCCGGAAACTGTCGATCTCGGAGAGAGGTGTGGCCAGGTCCGCATCCCAGAACCCGACCAACTCCGTTTCCAGCCCGAAGGCCGCTATCAACCCGAGGCGAACAGCCTCCGCTTTGCCGCAATTGTCTTCCAGGATCAGAGTACCGATGCGGTCGGGAAAGCGCTGCACGGCCTCGGCAAGGAGGTCTTTCGTTCCGTCCGTGCTGCCGTCATCGACGAGTACGAAGGTAAGCCACGACCGGGCCTCGACGAACTCGACGAAGGTATCCACGTTGAAGCGATCAGCTTCGTTGTAGCAGGGGACGACGATTGC
>CALAKE010000636.1 GCA_937922775.1 uncultured bacterium
GCTCGATGAGCTCCTGGCCGACCCCGACGTGGATCTGGTCGTCGCCCTCGGCCCGGTCGCTTCGCACATTGCAGTTCAGATGCGCGAGCTGCCCAAACCGCTAGTTGCCTTCATGGTCATCGATGAAGACTGGCAAGGCGCTCCACGCGACGGTGATGCCAGTGGCGTCCCAAATCTCAACTACATCGTCATCAAGAATGAGCGCGACCTCGTCGCCCTTCGAGAGGTGGTGCCGTTCGACCGGATCGCCATCCTGCTCGAAGAAGCATTCATCGATGCGATGCCGAACGCGATCGAGATGGCGCGGCGCGACATGCAGGAGTACGGGTTGGAACCCGTGCTCGTCGGTGTCGGCGACTCCGCGGATTCGGCGCTGGGCCAGATCCCCGGCGATGTCGATGCGGTCTATATCACCCCCCTGATTCAACTCAACAACGACGGTTTTGGGCGCCTCGTATCGGGGATCACCGAGCGCGGGCTGCCGAGCTTGTCGTGGTGGGGCGAGTTCGAGGTGCGGGCCGGCGTGCTTGCGGGGCGCACTCCTGACGATTTCCAGCAGCGCGTCATCCGGCGGGCAGCACTGAATATCCAACGCATTCTCCTTGGCGATGAGGCCGGCACATTGCCCATCGATTACCCGTCCACGGTGCGGCTGAGTATCAACATGATCACCGCACGGGCACTTGGCATCCGGCCGAACTGGAAGGTCCTCACCGAAGCCAATCTGATTGGCGTCGAGGAGGCGGAGGTGGGACGCGAGCTGTCGCTGACCGGCGCATTGCACGAGGCGGTCGCCACCAACCTCGAGCTACGGGTACAGGATCAAATCGTGGCAGCGGGTGCCGAGAGCGTGAAGGGTTTGCAGTCACGTTGGTGGCCGCAGATCGGCCTCGGCCTGGATGGCTGGACCATCGATGCCGATCGCGCAGCAGCGAGCTGGGGAATCCTGCCTCAAAACGCGCTCTCCGGTTCGATCGCGCTTCAGCAGGTGATCTATTCGGACGACGTGTGGGCCGGCGTTTCGGTCGAGGAATCCCTTCAGGAATCCAGGGTGGAGGACCGCCACTCCGTGGAGCTCGATGTCGGGTTCGATGCGGCTGCCAGCTACTTTCAGATCTTGAGGGCAAAGACCTTCGAGCGCATCCTTCGCGAAAACCTGAACTTGACGCGGACGAATCTCGAGACGGCCGCATTGCGCCTCGATGTCGGTGTGGCTTCCCCGGGCGAGGTTTTTCGGTGGGAGAGCAAGATCGCCGATGATAGGCGCCGAGTCGTTGACGTTCAGGCAGCCCGGCGGCTCGCCGAGATCCGCTTGAACCGTGTGCTCAACAGGCCCTTGGACGAGGCGTTCCGTACCGCGGAGGCGTCGCTCGACGATCCAGGACTACCCGCGGAATCGGAGCGTCTGGGAGAGCAACTGGAAGATCCTTGGGGCTTTTCGGATTTCTCCAAGTTCATGGTGCACGAGAGCTTCCTCAACTCTCCCGAGCTGCAGTCGATCTCAGCTCTGAGGCGTGCCCAGGAACGGCAGCTCGAGCGCACCGATCGCGCCTTCTGGCTGCCCGATTTCAATCTGCTCGCCGAGTTGGATCAGTATTTCGCTCGCGGTGGTGCGGGCAGCGACGTAGACCCACCGTTCGGCGATCCGGACCTGGCGGTCGATGGAACCAGGTGGATGCTCGGCTTCAATGTTTCCTACGACCTCTTCCGCGGCAAGGCGAAGAGCGCCGAACGCGATCAAACCCGTATCGAGCTCCTGCGCCTCGACCTGCAGCGCCAGTCGACGGCACAACGGATCGAGGAGGCGGTGCGCTCGTCGCTGCAACGAATGCAAGCGTCCTTCGCCGGCATCGAGCTCGCACGCGACGCGGCGGAGGCGGCGCAGCGCAACTATGAGCTGGTCGATACCGAGTACACGCGTGGAACCGCTACGATCCTCGACCTTCTCGATGCGCAGAACACGGCGCTGACGGCGCAGGAAGCAGTAGCCGAAGCGATCTTCCAGTTCCTTATCGACCTGGCGGCAATGGAGCGCGCGGCCGGTCGGTATGTCTTCTTGGGGCCGCCGGCCGAGATCGACCCGTTTTTCGATCGGCTGAACGAATACCTCCGAAACGCCGAGGCCGCCGGGCTGACCTCTGTACAGCAATGAGCAATTCAAGCAAGTGGCAAAACGACGAGAGCGTGAGATGAGAAAAAAAGAAAACATGCCGATATCCCGGGCCTCCGTGTTGGCGCTCGGGCTGGTCCTGGCTCTGATCGCGGTTGGCTGCGAGCAGCCGGTGGTCGAGCCGGTCGATGTCGTCCGCCCTGTGAAGATGCTGACGCTGGGCGCCGGAGGCGAGGGGGCGACGCTCGAGTACCCAGGTAGCGTCAACGCCCTGCTGACCGCAAACGTGGCCTTCGAAGTGCCGGGCCTCGTCATCGAGCTACCCGTGCAGGAGGGTGAGCCGGTCGTGGAGGGTCAGCTTCTCGCTCACCTCGATCCGCGCGACTTCGAGGCACAGCGAGACGCTGTGATCGCCACGCGCAATGTCACGTGGGCCGACTACCAACGCTACCAGGACCTCTATGCCGCCGATGCCGCATCGCTCCAGGAGCTCGAGGTAGCGCGACGCGCCTATGAGGTCAGCGAGGCGAACTTGCGGATCGCCGAGAAGGCCGTGGAGGACACCTACCTGCGAGCCCCGTTCACCGGAATCGTGGCGCGCCGAATCGTCGACGACTTCGAGAACGTCCAGGCCAAAGAAGCGATCGTCACCCTGCAGGACGACTCGGTTCTGGAGGTGAAGGTCGACATCCCGGAGACCGATGCTCTGCTCGCACCACGCGGATCCATCGGGGAGCGCAGCGAACGAGCCGACTTCACGGTCGAGCTTTCGTCGCTCCCGAATCGACCCTTCCCGGCGCGCCTCACCGAGTTCGCCACGACCGCTGATCCCGTGACTCGCACATTCGAGGTCACCTTTCAGTTCGAACCGCCTAGTGACGTCTTTCTTCGACCAGGCATGACAGCCAAGGTGGTTGCCCAGCTCAGGCCCAGCGAGGCTGGAGCTTTCCTGGTCCCCGCAGTCGCTGTGGTCGGCGGCGAGGGCGGCGGCGTATTCGTCTGGGTTATCGACACTTCCTCGATGACGGCCACTAAGCGAACGGTGAGGGTTGGCGACATGTCGGGCGACCAGATCCAGATCCTTTCCGGGCTCCAAAGCGGAGAGACTATCGCCATTTCCGGGACCCGTAGCCTCCGCGAAGACATGCAAGTGAGCCGGCTCGAAAGCTGATGAACTTCGCCAAGGTAGCCCTAGATAACAAGGTTACGACCCTGGTTCTCACCGTCATGACGGTGCTGGGCGGGATGATGACCTACCAGAGCCTCGGCCGGTTGGAGGATCCCGAGTTCACCATCAAGGATGCGTTGGTCATCACGGCCTACCCCGGCGCCACGGCGCTGGAGGTCGAGGAGGAGGTCTCCGACGAGCTCGAGCGGGCCGTGCAGATGCTCAGCCAGCTTCACGAGCTGGAATCCAAATCGGAGCGCGGCCTGTCGACGCTCACTGTCACGGTCCAGGACCGGTTCGACGCGGATTCCCTGCCGCAGGTGTGGGACGAGCTGCGCCGCAAGATCGGTGATGCGCAGGGAGACCTTCCTCCCGGCGCGGGACCATCCCTGGTGGTTGACGATTTCGGCGACGTCTACGGCATCTTCTACGCGATCTACGGTGAGGGCTACAGCTACAAGGAGCTCGAGGATTACGCCGATTTCCTGCGTACGGAGATACTCCTGGTTCCGGATGTCGCCAAGGTTGATTTCTTCGGTCTCCAACCGGAAGCGGTCTATGTCGAGCTCGATCGCGACCGCATGGCCCAGCTCGGGATTCAGACCTCCACGATCATCAACGAGCTGCAGCAGAAGAACGTAATCGCCAACGCGGGGAGGGTCGAGGTCGGAACCGACTTCCTCTCCATCCGGCCCACAGGCACGACCAACTCGGTGGAGGATTTCGAATCGATCCTGTTATCGGGAGCGGCCTCAGAGAGCCAGATATTCCTGCGCGATGTCGCAGCGGTCCGGCGTGATTACCTCGAACCGCCGCGCGAGCTACTCCGCTTCGACGGGGTCCCGGCGATCGGGCTCGGCATCTCCACCGTGGCCGACGGCAACGTCGTGACGATGGGCGAGCTTCTGAAGCGGCGACTGGATGAGCTCGAGTCGATGCGGCCCATTGGCATGGAGCTCGAGACCATTGCCATGCAGTCGGACGCCGTGATCGAGGCGATCGATAGCTTCATCATCAGCCTGGCGCAAGCGGTGATCATTGTTGTCGTGGTGTTGCTCTTCTTCATGGGCCTGCGCAGCGGTCTGCTGATCGGCTTCATTCTCTTTCTGACCATCTGCGCCACCTTCATCATGATGGGAACGCAGGGCATTACGCTCGAGCGCATTTCACTCGGGGCGCTGATCATCGCTCTCGGGATGCTCGTCGACAACGCGATCGTCGTGGTCGACGGCATGCTCATCAAGATGCAGAAGGGAGTCGAACGAAATCGTGCCGCAATAGAGGTCGTCCAGCAGGCAGCGATGCCGCTGCTGGGCGCAACTATGGTGGCGATTCTCGCCTTTGCCGCCATCGGCACCTCGCAAGACAAAACCGGTGAGTACACGCGCTCTCTCTTCCAGGTAATCCTCTATTCGCTCAGCTTGAGCTGGCTGACCGCGGTCACGGTGACGCCCGTGCTGGGCGTGATGTTCCTGAAGGTCAAGCCCCCGAAGGCGGGCGAGGAAAACAAGGATCCCTACGGGGGCGCCTTCTACCGCGGCTACAAGGGATTCTTGCGGTTGGCCATACGCGGCAAGCTGATCACCGTCCTCGTCATCGTGGGGCTCTTCTACGCCTCATTGACGGGCTTCGGCTACGTCGAAAACAGCTTCTTCCCGGATTCCACGCGGCCGCAGTTCATGGTCGATTTCTGGCTTCCTCAGGGAACTCATATCGACGACACCGTCCGGCATGCAATCGAGATCGACCAGTACATCAGGGGCCTCGAGAATGTCGAACACGTGGCCTCCGTCATCGGCGGGGGGGCGACGCGGTTCCTGCTGACCTACGCCCCGGAGAAGTCGAACAGTGGCTACGTACAGTTCCTCGTCGAGGTTGATGATTTCACCGCCATTGACAGACTGATTCCCGAAATACAGACCGCTCTCGAGCACGACTACCCACACGCCATCCCCAATCTGTTCCGCTTCGTCAACGGCCCAGGCGAACCAGGCAAAATCCGCGCTCGCATCATGGGACCCGACCGTGGCGAGCTGCGCAGGCTCGCCGGCGAGGTCGAGGCGATCTTTCGTCAGGACCCGCAGACCATCGGTGTGCGCATCGACTGGGGGGCCCCCACCAAGATCGTGCGCCCGGTGCTGGCCGAGGAGCAGGCCAACGTCACCGGCATCACGCGCCCGGATGTGGCTCTGACCTTATTGCAGGGCTTCGAGGGAGCCCCGGTCGGCGTCTACCGCGAAGGCGACGATTTACTGTCGATCATTTTGCGCGCCCCCGATCGGCAGCGTCTCGACGTTGCCAGTATGCAGAACCTGCAGATCTGGAGCCCCGGAGCACAGAAGATGATCCCCTTGCGGCAGGTCGTCTCCGGCTTTGAGACCACATTCGAGGACGACATTATCTTCCGCCAGGATCGAAGACGCACAATCACGGTCTACGCGGACCCCAGATCGGGTAACGGCAGCGTTTTGCTCGCTAGGCTGCAGCCGCAAGTCATCGACCAGGTCGAGTTGCCCCCGGGCTACCAAATCGAGTGGTGGGGCGAGATCAAGGACAGCACCGAGGCACAAACGGCGCTCGCCGGTAGCATCCCCACCTTTGTGGTCATCATGGTGTTGATCGTGGTGGCGCTCTTCAACTCGGTGCGCCAGGCATTGGTGATCTGGCTCACCGTGCCGCTGGCGTTGATCGGCGTGACCGTCGGATTGCTGGTGACAGAGCAGCCGTTCGGCTTCATGGCACTGCTCGGCTTTCTCAGCCTATCGGGCATGTTGATCAAGAATGCAATCGTTCTGATTGACGAGATCAACGCCCAAAGTGCGTCCGGGAAGGACACCTTCAACGCCATTGTCGATTCCGGCGCCGGCCGTTTGCGCCCTGTGGCGATGGCGGCCGTCACCACCATTCTCGGTATGACACCTCTGTTCGCCGACGCTTTCTTCGTCGCGATGGCAGTAACGATCGCCTTCGGCCTCGGCTTCGCCACGGTTCTCACCATGGTTGTGGTGCCGGTGCTCTACGCGATCTTCTACCGCGCCAAGTACGTAGGGCCAGGCGGCCCGGATGACACGTCGGGCGCCGTTGACCGGCAGGCAGCAACCATCGACATGTCGGTTCCCGAGGAGCCGGCGCCTGAGCCTCCGGCTACGAGCCTGCCCGATAAACAGTCCGACCCGGGGAACACGGAGGGTTAGGCGAAAGCCTGAGGCCCAGACGGATACCCGAGCTTGCCGCTGGTTTGTTGCTCCGTCGCGTCAGGCGACGGATACTGGGGAGGAGTTGCTGCGCCATCGGCAGGAGAGGCCTAGCCTTCCGTGCGCCACCGGCGACCACATCCCGCTCCAGTGAAAGCAGAGCACTGAATCAAGCAGTGTGATGATCCGATCCCTCCTAGGAGGCACCACCCATGAGCGTCTCTGAGCTGAAGATCCCGGTAAATCAGAACATCCTCGAGATGGAGTACGCCGTCCGCGGCCCCATCCCGATTCGTGCCGCCGAGCTGCGCAAGCAGGGCAAGCAGACCATCCCCTGCAATATCGGCAACCCGCAGGCGCTGGGACAGGATCCCATTGCCTTCTACCGGCAGGTGCTGAGCCTGCTCGAAGATCCGTCCCGCATTGAGCGAGAGCGCGGCATCAACAGGCTCATGAGCCAGGACCCAGAGGCGCAAGCCGCCATCGGTGAGGCCGGCTCGATCTCTGGCTATGTCCTCGACCTGGCCGAGAAGATCCTTTCCACGCACGGCGCCAACGTCGGCGCATACTCAGAGAGTAATGGCCTCTTCTTCGTCCGCGAGGCGGTGGCGAACTTCATTAACGAGCGGGATGGCTTCGACCCAGGGGGGCCGTTGAGCGCGGACCCCGAGAGGATCTTCCTCACCGACGGCGCGAGCGAGGGCGCGCGACACATCCTGCAGCTGCTGATCACCGGCCCCGGCGACGGAATCATGGTTCCGATTCCGCAATACCCGCTCTACTCCGCCACGATCAGGGCGTGCGACGGCACTCAGGTCAACTACTACCCCGATGAAGAGACGGGCTGGGTATTCGATCGGGGGATTCTCGAAGAATCGCTGGAGACAGCCAAGAAGGACGGCATCACCGTCAAGGCGATCGTCGTGATCAATCCGGGTAACCCGACAGGCGCTATCTTGGATCGGAAGACGATTGACGAGGTCATCGATTTTGCCGGGGACAACGGCATCGTTGTCATCGCCGACGAGGTGTACCAGGAGAACGTCTATGGCGCCGAGTTCGTGTCGTTCGCCAAGGCGCTCGGCGATCGCGACGTGCCTCTCGTCAGCTTCCACAGCGTCTCGAAGGGCTTCTACGGTGAGTGCGGCCATCGCGGCGGTTACATGGAGCTGAGGAATCCACCGACGGCCGCCGGCACCGACCTCTCGTTCCGCGACATCATCTTCAAGCAGGCGTCGGTAGCGCTGTGCTCGAACCTGGTCGGCCAGCTCATGGTGTACCTGATGGTGAGCCCACCGCCGGAAGGCAGTGAGCCCTATGCCCTGTATGTCCAGGAAAGAGATGCCATTCTGCAGGAGTTGGAGGACAAGGCCACGATGCTCCGCGAAGGCTTCAAGCAGATGGACTCGGTCGAGTGCTTCGGCAGAACGGGCGCAATGTACCTGTTCCCGCGACTTGGAAAGTTGCCCGAGGGCACCAACGATTTCGATTACTGCATGGCGCTCCTGGAAGAGACAGGATTGACCACGGTGAACGGGGCGGGCTTCGGCCAGAAGGAGGGCACGCACCACCTGAGAATCGCCTTCCTGCCGCCGAAGGAGATGATCGAAGAGGTGCTGCCGAGATGGATCCAGTTCCACAATGAATACGTCAACAGGTAGCCCGATGAACCTCGGCCAGACCATCGTCCTGACGCAGTCCGACGTACGGTCGCTGGTGGACATGGCCGACGCCGTGCCCGCGATCGAGGCCGGCTTCGCCGCCCACGGTCGTGGCGACACGCAGATGCCGGTGAAGGTGTTCATCGACCTGCCGGACTATTTCGGCGATTTCCGCGCCATGCCCGCCTACTTGGACGGCTCGGTAGGGGTCAAATGGGTCAACATGCACGCCCGCAACCCAGAGATTCATGGGCTGCCGTCGGTGCTCGGCATGTACATCCTCAGCGACCCCTCGACGGCTTTGCCGCTGGCGCTCATGGATGCCACGCTGCTCACCGCGTTCCGCACCGGCGCGGCGGCAGGCGTAGGAGCGAAGCATCTTGCCAGGGCCGACGCCCGGACCCTTGGCATCATCGGATGCGGCGTTCAGGCGCCGATGATTCTGGCCGCTATCCAGGTGGCCGTCGGAGACCTGGAGATTGTCGCGGCTGACGCCTCCACAGCAGTGGCGGAAGCATTCGTTGCCGAGCACGGTGGTCGTGTGGGTAGCGCCGAGGACGCCGCAGGTTGTGACATCCTCTGCACGGCCACCCCCGTGCGCGAGCCCATCGTGCGACGCGAGTGGGTCCGCCCTGGCACCCACATCAATGCCATCGGCGCGGACACACATGGTAAGCAAGAGCTCGAAAGCCGGATTCTCGTCGACGCGAAGGTCGTGGTCGATGACCTTGATCAGGCCAGCGGCGGTGGCGAGGTCAACGTTCCATTGCACGAAGGTGCCATCCAGCGGGAAGGGATTCACGCCACGCTCGGTGAGGTCGTGGCCGGCCTGAAGCCGGGCAGGGAGAGTGCCGAGGAGATCACCGTCTTCGACTCGACGGGGCTCGCCGTACAGGATCTGGCCCTGGCTCGTGTCATCTACGAGAGAGCGAAGGAGCGGGGCGCTGGTCGGGAGGTGGCCTTTTTTGACTGACAACACGACTCGTCGAGGTGAGCCGATGAGAATCACACAACCTCCCCTTGTGCCTGTCCCTGTTTGGGTGAGGGCTTCCCTGGCGAGCGTGGCGCTCGGTGTCGCCGTCACCTTGGTCGCCTGCGGCCCGGGATCCCCGAGCGTCGATGTACGGCTGCAACAGGTCGACGAGATCTTCAGCGCCCAGGACTCTGAGGAAACCCCTGGCTGTGTGGCGGCCGCTTCGCGTGACGGCGAGATTCTCTTCGAGCGCGCCTGGGGGATGGCCAACCTCGAGCTCGGTGTGCCGCTGTCCCCGGAGTCGCTGTTCTACGCCGGCTCCGTCTCCAAGCAGTTCACTGATGCTGCCGTGGCGCTTCTGGCCTTGCGCGGTGACCTCGATCTCGAGGACGACATCAGCCGCTGGTTCCCCGAACTGCGGTATGAGCAGCGGATCACCGTGAGTGATCTCATCTATCACACGAGTGGAATCCGCGACTACTTCGAGCTCATGGATCTGGCTGGCTGGCCCGACCGTGCCTACATCAACAATGCCGTCAGCCTCGAGGTGCTCACGCACCAAACAGATCTCAACTTCGAGCCCGGATCGATGCACCTGTACAGCAACTCGGGCTACATGCTGCTAGCGGAGCTCGTACAGCGCGCCGGCGGGCAGACACTGCGCGAGTTCGCCGCGGCGGAAATCTTCGAGCCTTTGGGCATGGAGAGCTCGCAGTTCGAGGACGACTACCGCACCATCGTGCCACACCGTGCGGGGAGTTACGGCAGGCATGCGGATGGAACCTGGTTCCGCTTTCTGAAGGCGTTCGACGGCGTCGGCAGTGGCGGCATGCTCACCACCGCTCACGACCTGCTGATCTGGAACGAGAACTTCACTCATGCCCGGGTCGGCGGCCCTGAGCTGAACGACCTTTTGCTGACACGCGGCGTGCTCACTTCTGGCGAGGAGTTGAGCTATGCCTTCGGTCTCGACCACGGCGAGTACCGTGGCGCCCCGACGGTGAGCCACGGCGGCTCGTTGAAGGGCTTCCGCACAGCGCTCACGCGTTTTCCCGAGCAACACTTCTCGGTTGCCGTGCTGTGCAACTTCGCCAACGCGAATCCCGGCGGCTACGCCAACCAGATTGCCGATATCTTCCTCGCGAATGAGCTGGCAGCGATCGCTGACGAGGCCAGGGAGGAAGGAGAGGGGCTCGCGGAGGAGGTCTTCATTCTCGATTCCGCCCTCCTCAAGCGCTATACGGGGCTCTACGATCTCGACGGCGACGTCGTAGTGATCGACCTCCCCGGTTCGCGGCTGCGGATCGAAGCCTCCGGCGGCCGTCGCTCACCTCTCGCCGCACTGTCCGAGACCCGTTTCCGGGTAATGGCAACGGGCGACATCGCCGAGTTCTCTATCGATGACGCGGGAGAGGTAACAACCCTCACACTCGAGATGGGCGGCCGGAGCATCAGCGCCCAGCGCCTGCCAGAGTACGCACCGACTGGGCTCGAGCTGGCGGTCTACGCGGGTGAGTACTTCTCCGATGAGCTGCAAGTGCTCTACCGGATTACGCTCGTCGACGACCAGCTCACCGTGCGCGTGCGCGCCGAGGAAAAGGGCGCGCTGGACCCGCTCCAGCCCGACGTGATGCTCTCGGAGCTCGGCACCCTCCGGTTCCGGCGTGATGGCAGCGGCTCCGTCTCTGGCTTTCGCCTCGACGCCGGCCGCGTCCGCGACGTCGCCTTTATCAAGCGGTAGCGCCCATCCCACGCCCGGCGGGCGGCTGGCCCGCCATCGGACGACCTGCGCTCGTGGCCATCCAATGGAAGTGGCGGAGGCGGGGCCTGGGGCGGGGGAGGAGCCTGGGGCGGTCG
>CALAKE010000637.1 GCA_937922775.1 uncultured bacterium
GAAGAGATGATCCGCAGCTTCGCCGACAAAGAGACGGAGAGGGTCTTTCGGGGGCAGCGAGCGCGGGGGCTCGACGCCGGGCTGCAGCGGACGGCCCGCCGCCGCATGCTGATCCTGGACGCTGCCGACCGACTCAACGATCTTCTCATCCCTCCCGGAAACCGGCTCGAGAAGCTCGGGGAAAAGCGTGAGGGCCAGTACAGCGTTCGTATCAACGATCAGTGGCGAGTCTGCTTCCGCTGGCGACGAGGCGACGCCCATGAAGTGGAGATCGTCGACTACCACTGACGCGGACCCAGTAGATTAGGCGATAGAGGTAACAAGATGAGCGAGAGCGCCAGCCAACCCATCCACCCCGGAGAGATCCTCCTGCTCGAATTCCTCGAGCCGATGGAGATCAGCCAGTACCGAGTGGCGAAGGACATTAGCGTCCCGCCGCGGCGCATCAATGAGATCGTGCACGGCAAGCGTGCCGTCAGCGCCGACACCGCTTTGCGACTGTCGCGCTACTTCGGCACTTCGGAGCGGTTCTGGCTCAACCTGCAAACGCGCTACGACCTCGAGGTCGTGAAAGAGCGCCTGGCCGATCGGTTGGCCGAAGAGGTCGCCGTCTTGCCGCGTGCACGGTGAACAGACGGTCTCGTCCCCACCTCCTGACCTAACGTAGGCAAACGTAGGGTTTCCGTAGAGTTCGCTCAGGACTTACAGCGCCCCTCCCCCGCATTGTGGGGCGTATGAGCGAACGGCACGACCAACGACCTCTAGAACGGCTCCGAATCGGGCGAGCGAGGGCCGCTCTCTTCATCTTGACGCTTTGGCTCTGCCAGCTGCCGAGCCTGGCTTCTTCCTACCAGGTGAACTCCACTCAGACTCACCAGGCACTGAAGCCTGTCTCCTCCGTTGGCTCCGAAGCGAACCCGGAGAGCGCGCCCTTGCTCACCCTTGCTTACTTCAACTGTGCGGAGCTGCCACCCGATGTCAGCGCGGCGATGGACCGAGAGGTGCGGGCAATCCTGGCGCAGCTGGGCATCGAGGTCCGGGCGCTCTGGAACCCGGAGGGCCAGCCTGCTGACGGCATGATCCATCTGAAAGCACTGTTGCTGCCGATGGACGGCTCGACCATGGGCTTTCGAGACACCGTGATGGGAGCGGTGCGAGGGCGGAACTTTCCGGGCACCGCCGTTTATGTTTTCTACCCCAATATTCTGGCGGCCCTGAAGGACCCCAAGTACCGCTCCCCAACACCCGAAGAGGTCGGCCGGGCCGTTGGCCGCGTGGTCGCGCACGAGGTCGTCCACGCGCTGGGCGGCAACGCCCACACGCTGCTGGGGATCATGGCCCAGGTGATGGAACGCGACTTTCTGATGCAAACCAAGGTTACGGTCCGGTCGGTCGACAGCGAGGAGCTCGTGCACACTCTGACTCAGTTGCTCTATCTGGCAGCCAAGGACAGGTAGGCCGCTCCCCTCGTCCATCCTTTGCCCCAGAGGTTGCCGCTAGGGCAGCGCCTCCCTTGCCTGGCAGGACCGAGGAGAGTGTGAATTCCTCGTCCCCCCCGTTGTTCATTCTCGGTTTCTGGGGTAGGTTTCCTCGAATATCGGATATCAAAGGCCGATTCTGACGCCGGGATGTCCCCGCCTCGTCCTGCGCGGCTGCGAACTCGCAGAGCAGTCAACATTTGCTGTGCAGTGTGGCTGAAGGGGAATCCGTTGGCGAGAGACACCTCGTCCGAGCCCGGGACGGTCATCACCCTCCCGACAGGAGCAGTTTGCTTCGGCCCATTCCGATTCGATCTAGCCAACGTCGCCCTGTCGCAAGGGGACACACCCATCCACTTGCCGCTGCACGCCCTGGGTGTGCTCGAGTACTTGGCTCGGCGTCCGGGCAGCCTGGTCTCCAATGAAGAGCTGTTGGAGGCGGTGTGGGCGAATATCCACGTCAATGAGGATGCCCTCACTCAGGCAGTCAGTCTGATTCGGCAGGCACTGGGCGACGATCCCGAGACCCCCTCTTATATCGCTACGGTCGCGAAACTCGGGTACCGGTTCGTAGCTGAAATCTCCGTCGGCGTCCGGACGGAGGCACGAAAAGCTCAACGGCCCCGCGCATCAGCCACGTCGTGAATTGGTTCCAAGAGCTAGAGCGCCTGGTGCCGACGGGGCGGTAGGCGACACCGAACAGTGACCCTACGTTGGGTGGGAATCTAGACGGCGGAAGTAACATCATCGGAGCCCGTGAAGGCATGACCTGGTGTTTGCGTGAACCTACCTCGGGTCACCGAATCACGATTACTTCCACGCCGGCATCGAGCTGCGACCAGTAGCGGTCAGCCGTCAGAGCTGCCACCGCTCGGCTACGCGCCAGGTCCAGGCAGGCCCGGTCGCCGAGTGAGAGGCTCCTTCCTCCTTCGATAGCGCGCAGGGCACCGGCGTTGTAGGCCGCCTTCTCGTCGAAGGCCACGATCGTCAGACCCAGGCCCGAGAGCAGAGCACCTACCTCATCAGCCGGGAGGCCGTGGTCCACGAGCTTGCCCACCACCTCCGAAAGGTTGACCGCGCTCATCACGGCATCGGGAAGTGCCTCTGAGACCTTCTCCCAACCCGGCTCGGCATTGAGGAGCGCCAGCACCGCCGAGGCGTCGAGGACCATGGCTACTCCGTCCGCGCCTCGACGCGACGCTCTTTGATGAGCTCGTCGACCAGGCTGACGTCGCCACGCACCCGCTGTCGCACCCCCGCTTGCGCGCGCGCGATGGCTTGCTCCCGTGTGCTGATGCGCAATTGCCCTTCGTCCAGGCTCAGAACCAGCTCATCCCCGGCCTCGATCCCGAGCGCCCGCCGGAAGGGAGCGGGGATGACAAGTCTGCCATTTTGCCCAAGACTTACCATGATTGTATTCATATGGCAGATTCTACCAGAATCTGCCACGAGAGACCTGAGCCTATGCCACCTGAGCTATATCCACTGTCAGTGCGAGATCAACGACGCGGGTGCCACCTCTACGGGCCCACCAGGTGGTCACGACTCCCTGTGCCCACTACTCCGGATGAGACGGCCACGCGGCGGCTGAATACCGATCCCTGCTCCCATTCATGCCGTTCTTCCGCTCCTGGCCTTGCAGCGTAGACGGGACCCGGTGCAGTCTAGTTGAAGAGCGAGGGCGGCCCCCGGCGGGGATGGAACGATGCGAAATCAGAGCTACTGCCTGAACACCCTCACTGCCCTCCATGGCCTGATGCCCCTTTTCGTTCTGGCCCTCTGCGTTGGCTCCTCCAGTGCCCTCCCCTCCGTAGACACGCTCGGTGCAGGGGCTTTTGCGCCTACCTCCCAGAGCATGCAGCCCGCCAGCAGCGAGAGCGCCATCCCCTCCCCCGCCGCTAGTCAGTCTCTTTCCCCCTTCGGCATCGCGGTGGACGCCGAAGGCAACGTCTACGTGGCCGACACCTGGAACTACAGGATCCAGAAGTTCACCAGCGAGGGGGCGTTCCTCAATGGATGGGGCACGAAGGGCCGCGGTGAGGGGGAGTTCGCCGACCCTTTCGGTGTGGCGGTGGATGCCGCTGGAAATGTCTACGTCGCAGACACATGGAACCACCGGGTGCAGAAATTCGATAGCTTCGGGGCCTTCGTCACTCAGTGGGGCGGCAGTGGCAGTGGCAATGGTGAATTTCTCGACCCGTCCGGGGTAGCTGTTGGCCCCTCCGGGGACATCTATGTTTCCGACTCGGCCAACTACCGGATCCAGAGGTTCGATGCCGACGGCGCCTTTCTGACCATGTGGGGCACGTTCGGAGTCGAGGGTGGCCAATTCAACTATCCCGTAGGGGTGGCGGTCGATGCGGCAGGCTACGTCTACGTTGCCGATGTCTACAATCACCGGATTCAGAAGTTCAGCAGTCACGGAAAGTTCCTCACGGAATGGGGCGTGATGGGTACCGGGCCCGGCTATCTCTTCGATCCGTTCAGCGTGGCCGTCGACTCGCAGGGTGGCGTGTACGTTGCCGATTCCGCCAACCATCGGATCCAGAAGTTCGATACCAACGGTGCGCTGCTCGACCTCTGGGGATCCATGGGCCCCGGCCCTGGCCAGTTCAACTACCCGCAAGGGGTGGCGGTCGATGCCGCGGGCAACGTCTACGTGGCCGATACGGGGAACGACCGGATTCAGAAATTCGACAACGACGGTGTGTTCGTGACTCAATGGGGGATGGCCGGGATCGCTGAGCGCTAGCTCGGCCAGATCGTTAGCGATGAGTGCGGCTGGAGCCGCAAGGGCCAGCTCACTGATACCTCGAGGAGTCAGAATGCGGATTCGCGCGCGGGCATCGTCTTGGGTCTTCGTCCTCTTCGTCCTTCTGGCGCCGGCGAGCCTGCTGTCGCGCCAACAGCCCTACGGGCAGGCTCCGCAGTTCGCCCCCGTGCAGCCGGACCTCTTCGGCTCCGGCTATGCCTACACCAATGCCATCGCCGACTATGACAACGACGGCGACCTCGACATCTTCGTGGGCTTCAACCAGCGCCCCAACCGGCTTTACCGCAACGACGGTGGCACGTTTACCGACGTGGCCGCGGCAGCCGGGGTCGACGACACCGACGTGACGCGGGCCGCTGCTTGGGGCGACTACAACGGTGACGGGTATCTGGACCTGTTCGTGGGGTTTGTCTCACGCGAAGGGAGCTGGAACCGGCTGTACGAGAACACGGGCTCCGACGGGAATGACGGCTCTGAAATAGGCGACGGCAGCAGCGAGGGCACAGGCGCCGGCGAGGGCGGCCCCGTCCAGGGCAGTGGCAGGCGGTTCATCGACGTCACGGAGGCGGCGGGAGTCGGCCTGACCGGCAGCTTCCGGCAGGTGAGCTGGGTCGACTATGACAACGACGGTGATGTCGATTTGTTCGTCGGCCTACGCGACAAGCCGAATGTGCTGTTCCGCAACGATGGCGGCAAGTTCACGGACGTCGCTGAGTCGCTGGGCGTGGCGGATCCGCGGCGTACGGTAGGCGCCGCCTGGTTCGACTACGACATGGACGGCGATCTCGACCTGGTGGTCGCCAACATGGACGGCGACGCCAACGGCCTCTTCCGTAACGACGGGTCGAGCTTCGTCGACGTTGCCTCTGAGGCCGGCCTCGCCGACGGCGGCAGGACGCTGGGATCCGCGGACTTCGGCACAGTGCGGCCGTCGATTGCCGACTTTGATAACGATGGCTACCTCGACGTCTTCATGGCCAACTATGGTCCCAACGGGCTCTTTCGCAATCTGGGTGCGGACGGCGAGGGCTCGGTCCGCTTCGAAAACGTCGCGCCCGCGATGGGGCTGGCCATCGACGCTCGCTACGACACGGCAACGTGGGGCGACTACGACAACGACGGCCGCCTCGACTTGTATGTGAACGGCACCATCAGCCGCGGCACCAACTACCGCGATTATCTGTTTCACAATGACGGCGACCGGTTCACCGACGTCACGCCACCGTCGATCGGCAACCTGAAAGCCGACCACGGGGCTCACTGGGCAGACATGGACGGCGATGGCGACCTCGACCTGGCGCTCACGGGCGGCTCCGAGGAAGGCATGCATTACCTGATGATGAGCTCGCTGGCTGAGCTGGATAACCTGGGTGACGAGCCTCCCCTCTGGACGCCGCTTCAGGTGCTCGTTCTCGACGCCAACGGTCACTACACGCAAGCCGGCGCCGAGGTCCGCCTGTTCGACAACGAGACCGGCCGGTTGCTCGGGACCCGCATCCTCGACACCGGCTCCGGCTACAACTCGCAAAACGCCATGCCGGCCCACTTCATGGTGCCGGGATGGTGGTCCGTGGACGTCGAAATCACCACGATGACGCCGCAGGGTCGAAAATCGTCCCGAATGGCCCGTATCGATCCGGAAGACCACGCTGGCGGCTGGATGGTCGTGTGGATCGACTGAGCCCGGGCGGCGCCTCAGTCGGCGTGGATTAGCTGCAAGACCTCATATGCGGCCTTGACCCATGCGGGGCGATAAAGATCTCGAGCAAGCGTGAGGTTATGAATGGCCCGGCAAGTCGCCAGATAGTGTGCCCGTGGAATGAGCCCGGGGTCCGGTCTTCCGGTGTAGTGCGCCAGAACGTCTTCCAGCCAGCCCTCCCCGTACCAGGCACACAGGCAGGCGAAGTCGACAGCGGTGTCACCAATGAGGGCATCGCCCCAATCGATGATCCCTCTCACTCCTCCCGAACGTGTGTCGACCAGAACGTGCTCTGCCCACAGGTCATTGTGGACCAGACTCGGCGCCCCATCGAAATTCCCGGGAGCCTCGTCCTCCAGGTAGCGACACAAGTGACTCCGATCGATACTGGGATCAACCAGACTTTCTAGCTGTTCGAGGGATCTGTTTCGCCAAAATGCAGCCAGGTCCTGCTCTTCCGGGACTCCCGCTTCCCTTGCCTTGTCGACGGGATAGGCATGTAGCCTTCCCAGGAATTCTCCTAGCTGTCTCGCAACCGTATGTCGATCGACCACCCTAGAGGTATCACCGGATATGCCGGGCAGCTTCCCGTATCCGCCGAAGGTTCGATCTGCCGATCCAAGCGATTCACGGAAGTACTCATAGCGAGGAACTGGTAGTGACACCGACTCCAAGAGACCAGGAAGAAGCTTGCGCTCCTTGTTCAGTTTGACGATAGCGCCTTCCCGCTTCGGGAAGCGAAAAACCCACCTAGCACCAACATCGAAGACTTTGAAATCCCACCCTTCATCCAGTAACTCCACAGGACGGCCGCGAAACTCAGGAAAGGCTCTAGTAATTGTCGCTCCTGCAGCCTCTGCCGTCAGGGTCTCTGCGCAGGTACCCATTGCGCTGTCCTTGGCAGCTAACAGCTATCCAAAAAGCTCTTCTTTCAGCTCGGGCTTGTACCTGACATGGTCGCATATTGCGACCCTCGGCGTGAGGCGAGCCGGTTGTTCAGCGGCTGACCAGAGGCGTCACTTGCCCCAGCCGCTCGTCGAGCCAGCCGAG
>CALAKE010000638.1 GCA_937922775.1 uncultured bacterium
CGATGCTGTCTGCCATCGTGTACTTCTTCAGCTCTCTGAAAAGATGGGAAGGCGCGTCGGCCTGTAGCGCCCACAGCATCTGCCCGATGAAATGGCGGGTCTTGGGATTGGCTTTCATCTGGTGGGCTACCAGCTCGTCGACCCGCTCACTCACTGAGTCGTCCTCAGCCTCCACGAGGTAGCGCAGCTCTTGCGGAAACATACTGACAACGCCGTCGAAGACGCTGAATACTCCGGCATTCGCCATACATATGCTCAACCGCGGTTCGTGAGCGGCAGCGCGCGGCGCCAGGTATCCGCCCATGCTGTAACCCAAGAGGGCGACCTTCTCGGGATCCACTCCCTCGAGCTGGAGGGCAAAGTTCACGACCGGTGTCACCACAGTTTCCCAGTTCGGGCGGAAGGGTATTCCCTGAACGCGAAGGACGCGCCCTTGGCCGGGCCCCTCGAAAGCCAGGCAGTTGTAGCCTCTCTTCAGGGCGGTCGAGACAATCCCCGTGTAGAGGTCCTCCTTCGTCCCGTCCAGGCCCGACTGCACCAGAAGAAGTGGCCGACACGCGCCTGAATCATCAACGCGGCACCATGCCCCAGGCACCGTGGCGCCTTCGAAGGGAATCTCTACCCGTTCGATCAGGCCTTTCGAAAGCCCGGCCACCTCGGCAAATGCATCTGTGCCCCTCTGCCAGACTTCGAGGCGACGGGGATCGGCGGCCGGCAGAAAAACCTCCGCTGCCCTGAAGTAGTTGGTCGCACGCAGAAATGCCTCCTGGGCGCTAGCCTCGTGCCCGACCCGCAGGAACTCGCGAGCGATGCCTTCAACCCGCAGCG
Organism: uncultured bacterium; assembly: GCA_937922775.1. Taxonomy (GTDB): domain Bacteria; phylum Acidobacteriota; class UBA890; order UBA890; family UBA890; genus CALAKE01. The sequence goes on from CALAKE010000638.1 coordinate 829, forward strand.
CCATTGCACTCCACGCATCGAACCAGTTCTCTTCGTTGTCTTCGACGATATTCTCGGCTGCGACGAAGAACTCGCCCAAATCTGCGCCCCCGGTCGCAGCCAGGCCAAGTCGGTAGCGGGCCTGAAACTCGAATGCCGGGTTGCTGAAGATGAACCGGGGTGTCACCACGGGTTCAACCTCCGGGGTTGCTCCATGCCCTAACTCGTCTGATTGCCTGACAGCTCCAACTCGTAGACAACCGTATCGCAGTCATCCAGAAGGGTTCCCGGCTCACGCCGCACTACCCGGAACCCGCATGCCACATACATTTTGCGCGCTGGGGTGAAGAAGGGATGCTCGTCCGTGCGAACACACGCAGAGTGGAACTCCTTTCTGCGGAAATAGCCGAGAATCACCTCTACCTGTTGCCGGCCGAGCCCCTTGCGCTGATGGCTCGGCAGAATGCAGTTGTGACCGATGTGGCCGACATCGGGCCAGCCCCGTGGATCCCACGAGCCAAAACCGATGATCGAATCCTCGAGGAAAGTGAGGAATCCGGCCGAACCCACGGTGCTCGGCTCGTCGTGTATCGCAGCGTCGTACAAGCGCCAAGCGGCCAGAAGCTCCTCTGCTTTCCCCGCCGAAAGCGCGGCGAGCAGTGGCGCGTAGACCTCGGCCAGAATCTCCGCGATTCTGCCACGAGCGCATTCTGAGAACGGAGTTCTCGTTGTCACCTACCCCGCCCTCGATCCGTTCGGTACCGGCTTCTCCGGTACGGACAAGGCGGGAACGACTCCGTCCGCGTAGCCGATGTCGAAGAGCATTCCCTCAGACACCTCGCCGGCCATCTTGCGCGGCTCGAGATTGATGACAAACAGCGCTTGCCTACCCTCGATCTCACTGGGGTTCTCTCGCTCTTGCTTGATGCCGGCCAGGATGGTGCGGCTGTGGTCGCCGAAATTGACAGTCAACTTCATCAGCTTGTTCGACGAGGGAATCTCCGCGACAGATTCGATCGTGCCGACACGGATGTCGAGCTTGTCCAGGTCGTCGATGGAGATGGTCGGTTTCACCGCTGCTGGTTGCATGGCTGTTCCCATCTTCGCGTGGTTGATCGCTACTGGATGTATCCAAGTGCCCTGAGCTCTCTCAGCCGTTCCGGATCGAGGTCGATCTGCGGCGCCTGGTCCCCTCCGTTCAGCAACATCTGATTGCAGCGTTGCTGCGCCAGCAGCTCTTGCAGGAGGAGCTGTGTTCGCACCTGTTTGTATCTCGCCTCGTCCTGTTGTTCCATGGGGTCGAGTGACAAGTCGTACACGTGAGGTGCTCCTGACTCATCGAGGATGATCTTGTTCTGGCCTCGATGGAATGCGACTCCGCGACGGCCGGACTGGCTGGATGGCCGGGTGGTCGCGTAGACCCCTCGATGAGGCGCCAGGCCCTCGAAGATCGCGGGGAGCAGGCTGACGCCCTGGAAACTGGCACGAGGGTCGTCGATTCCAAGGCCGTCGACGAGCGTCGGGCCCAAATCAACGAGACTCACCGGTACGGCCACCTCGGGCTGGTAGCCGTCCGTGCCGGCGGGCCATTTGATGACGAGAGGAATTCTCAGAACCTCCGTGAACAGAGTCTGGCGATGCAGGAAGTCCTGATGCTCGAAGAATGCTTCGCCATGATCCGCCAGCAATATGACCATGGCGTCTTCGTACCGGCCTCGCGCCCGCAATTCCGAGATGATTCTGCCCACCATCGAATCGGCGTACGCGACGTTCTCGTCGTAGCGGTCGCGGACGTAACGGATCTCCTCCTCGGACAACTCGCGACCTGAGCGGGAGAGGCTGTTGAGGTTGTCGACAGAGACATCGATGACCGGCTCTGAGTCTCCGGCGTAGATGCCTCGGTAGGGAGGCGGCGGTTCATAAGGAGTGTGAGGGGGCAGCAAGTGAATGAGGGCAAAGGTGGGGCGGTCGGGCACGAAGAGAAGATCAGGATTCGGCAACTTGTCGCGCAGATTCTGATCGATCAGCTCGATTCCCTCGAAGCCGCGTCGCAGAGGTTGGTTGCCCCGATAGACGTTGTGATGACTTCCCAGAAAGGTGTAATAGCCGGCGGCGGCAAGAATCTCCGTCAGTGTGGTGATCGAGCCGGGGAGGCGGCGATCCCAGTCTTCGACCCCGTGTGCATCGGGATAGCGTCCGGTCAAGAGGGACGCAGTGGTGGGTGCCGTCCAAGAGGAGGGAGAGAACGCCCAGGTGAACTTGGTTCCTTCGGTCGCCAGGCCGTCGACGGACGGCGTGGGGCGAGTGGCCCCGAAAGCGGAAAAGGCGTCGGCGCGCGCTGCGTCGAGAAGGATAACGATGATGTCTGGACGGCCGAGTCGCCCGGAGGACGGCACCTCTGGCAGATCGCAGGCCATGTATGCCGGCGGCGAGGTCGCACAGTTGCAGGTGATGCGAAGATCCTGCCAGGTGACCTCTCCGTTCTGGCCTCCCCACACGCGCAACCGCAGCAGTACTTCTTCCCCGGCCCAGTCTTCGAGAGAGATATCGAGTGAATCTCGGTCTGGTGATGCGAACGGTGAGCTCCCACCGAATGCGTGCTCGTAGACCACTCCTGTGGAACCGCTGGATGTAACAACTTCGATCGAGGCAAAGAGATCTTCCGACGCTGATGAGTCTCCCTGGGCCCGATCCGTAATATCTCCTTCTGCTCGCTCCCGCGAGGCGGCCTCCCCGGTCTCTGCGAGGTTGGCCAATGATCTGATGAGATCGCCTGTGATTCGGGCATCTTCGGGCACCTCGAGTGCGAGTTCCAAAATGCTGTCCGCGGGCATGATGAGGTCAGGAGCCACACCCAGCTCTGCTCCCGCGGTGGCACTTTCAGAGATTGGGCCCAGGCCCCCCGCGTCGCTCTCGTTGCCTGGCCGCGGCGTCCGGGGCGAATGCCCGAGCGAGTTTCGGACGGCGAGATTCCTGACTCTGGCGGCGCCCATCACTGTGGAATCGCCGGATTCGATGGGGCCCACCGCCGCAAACTCCAGCATCAAGGTGTTTCTACCGGCACGAAGGTACTGCTCCGGCAACTGCACAGAGTGGGCCTCATACTCAGAACCCACCTCGAACGTCTCCAGCGCCTCTCCGCCCATGAGGATCGTCACGGTTTGGGGTCCATCGTGCGGCTGGCTGAGCGCACGAGCTTCGAAGGACATCTCCAGGGCCCCCGGTGCCGCCGCGACAACAAAGAGCTCCGCCCGCTTCGATCGCACACGGACGGCTGTCCGGATACCTGATGGGGAAGATGATCTTCCGACCCAACCATCGCCGAGCTCGAGTGTTACGGGACCGGGCGTGGGCAGAATCGTCCCCGTGCCCTCTTGGACGTCGAGAATCGGTAGCAAGTCGACAACGCGCAGAAAGGTGATCTGCTCCTGGCCGCAGGAGGTCAGGAGCAGGCCGCTGGTCAACACCAGCCCGACGACGACACCGGCGAGGTGGTCTTTTCTCATGTATCTCTTGATCGATGGGCGGGTATCTGTGGGGTCGATTGGAGCCAGCCTGATTCTCCCACAGGCCGTGAGGCTAACGCTCTCTCGTGAACAGATGATAGCGAGGCCCGCCCACTGCTGGCCTCACCACGTCCTCCCTGGCCCCCACCGCCTGGGGCGAGGAAACAAACTCTCCCAACGGCGTACTCCCCTCAGCGAAAACATAGGCATCCGGACCGACCGATCTTGCCTGAGCGGACACGGCGGGGAAGCGGTCGGCGCCGTCGGCAGGTGCCGCAAGGAGCCTGCCCGTGGCGAGAAACGCCAGCGGATACGCAGTCCAGTAGTCGGCAACGAATGTCTCAATGCCGCGCGACTCGAGCTCGTCGATCAGGCCTGGGTAGGGTGAACCCGAAGAACGAGGCGCCAGTAGGCTTGCCTGCCCCCACAGGCTACCAGCAGCGAAGCCGGCGGTGATCAGAATCAAGATGGCATACCAGAGGGCACGCCTTCGGTGTGGGAGAGCGATTCGGGTCGCGGTGATGCGTGCCGATCGGTCCGTCAGTCCCGCCTCCAGCAAAAGGTACAAAGAAGCGGGCATGCTGAGGAGTAGAGGCAATAGGTATCGGGCAGCGCTTGCGTCCTGCGCATATGCCGAGATCACGACGAGGAGGATGGTCGCCAAGGTCGTTCCACCGAACAGCAAGAGCGGAGAAATTGGCCCGTATGAGCCAGTGTCAGAAACGCTGATTGTCCGGCGCCGTTGATACATCAGGCTCGCTAGAAGCAGGCACAATGCGGCCATCAGAGGTCCGGTCCACCCGGCCAGGGGCCATAAGGCAGTGGGGAGGGCCTGCCCGAAGACCAGGGATAATCGCTCGGGCCAGGTGATCAGGGGTGCCAGGCGAAATGGCTGCGAGTGCCCGCCCCCGCCAGCCCAAGCCGCGACGGACGAAGAAGCGATGGAAAAGACTAGCTGTCCCGCGACGATCGCAACGAGCATCCGAAGCCCGGCAGATCCCCTCCACAGCGTACGGAAAAGGCCATCGAACCCACCGGACCGCGAGTGCGACAGAACCGCCAGCTCCGTCGTGTACAGGAGCGAGAAATAGACAGCCGCATAGAAGGCCACCTGGGTTCCCTC
>CALAKE010000639.1 GCA_937922775.1 uncultured bacterium
CGGACGATCTCACCTTCCTGGTGCCCCGCGAGAACCTGCCGGAGGGATACGATCCCAAGGTTGGCGAGGTCATGCGCATGGAGACCAAAGAGGGCCAGCAGATGAACGTCATCATCACCGAAGTCGACGAGGACCAGGTGAGGATGGACGCCAATCATCCCCTGGTTGGCAAAGACCTCATCTTCGACATCGAATTGGTGACGATCGATCACCCTGCTTGATCCTCATGCATTGGGTTCAAGGAGGGAAGATGAACAGACTGAGGGCAGCTCGCTGCCTCATCCGGACCCCTCGAAGGTCCGTGGCTGCGCTCCCGCTCCTGCTCGGTCTTTCGTGGGTGGTCGCCTGTGGCGGTGGCTCACAAGCCATCGATGGCGAGCTGGCGGTCCTCCTTCCGAACGAGACGACTCCGCTGGTTCGCGTTGTGGAGTTCACCACCCGCGTGCCTGCCGTGGCTACGGTTACCGTGTCTGACGGCTCACGCGAGTGGACGGTCCCTACCCCGGAGAGTCCGAGTGTCGAGCACTCGGTTCCCATCCTCGGAATGCGTCCCGCCACGACCCACACCCTCACAGTCGAGGTTCTTGGTGGGGCGGATGGCGAGCAGATCGGTACCGTCACGGCCACGTTCGATACGGCGCCACTGCCCGAGGATTTTCCGCCGATTGAGGTCAAGGTGAGCGAACCATCGCGGATGGAGCCCGGCCTGACCGTGTTCCCGGTTTCCAGGTGGTATCCCGGTGGACAGGACATCGGGTACGGCCTCGCCGTCGCCGTCGACGAGAGTGGCGAAATCGTTTGGTACTACCGCACCGATCACATGGTTTCCGATCTGAACTTCACCGAGCGCGGCACCATTCAATATCAGTCACGGCGCAGTCTTGTGGAGATGGATGTGCTCGGCAACATCGTCGAGACTTGGTACGCCTCGGGTCTCGTGGATCAGGTGCCGGCCGGCACGGTGCCGGTTGCCACCGACCTGTTCCATCATGAGATTACCGAGCTGCCCTCGGGCGAGCTGCTGACTCTCGGCACCGAGATTCGCTCCTTCGAGGACTATCCCCAAAGCACCACTGATCCACTCAACGAGCGCGGCCCGGCAACCCTTGTGGGGGATATCGCAATTCAGTTCCGCCGCGACGGTTCGATCGTTCAGGAATGGAAGCTGCTCGACATCCTCGACCCCTACCGGCTCACGCACGGCTCCCTCGGCGCTTTCTACGATCTGAACGACTACGCGCACGTCGAGGGCGGCACGAAAGACTGGAGCCACGCCAACGCCCTGGTTGTCGATCCCCGTGATGACAACTTGATCATCTCCGCTCGTCACCAGGAGACAGTGTTCAAAATTGACCGGGCGACAGGCCAGCTCATGTGGATTCTCAGCGATCCCGGGGGCTGGTCCGGCCGATGGGAGCAGTATCTGCTGAAGCCCGAGGGGGACATCGTCTGGCCCTACCATCAGCATTCACCAACGATCACCTCCCGGGATACGCTGCTGCTCTTCGACAATGGCAACTACAAGTCCATTCCCCCGCGGCGGCCCCGCGCCGCGGTGGACAACTACAGCCGGGTTGTGGAATACGAGATCGACGAAGAAGCGATGACGATCCGTCAGGTGTGGGCCTACGGCGAAGCCGAGGACGAGCGGTTCTACACGCCGTTCCTTGGTGACGTTGATCCCTTGCCTCTTACGGGGAACATCCTCGTGACCGCCGGCGGTTTTGTGGTAAATGCCGAAGGACTTCAGATCGACTTCCCAGGTGGCGGATGGCACACGGTCCGCATTCAGGAGATGACTCCCACGACCCCGCCGGAGACCGTCTTCGAGATCGTCATCGACGAAGGCATGGCCGAGGAGACCCGAGGGTGGAGCGTCTTCCGCGGTTCGAGATGGGAGCGCTTCTTCTAGCCCCCTTCGCCCGCTCGCTTCGCGACCCGTTGAGATATGCGGGCTCTAGCCCAGCTGGGGCTAGCGTCCTAGTACCGCGTTAGCGTGCTCCGCGAAGCGGTGATCCGCGAGCTCGTCCTCCGTCAGGACGCGCTCGGCGATTCCGCGTGACACCGCCCATTCCTGGTACTCCCGCAGACTCCCTGTCTTGACCCGAATGTCGTTGTCGATGGGAGGCCAGCAGGCCGATCTCAACAACTCCTCCGCCAGGCCGGTGCGATTCATCAGGATCTCGACGTTGCGCGGGGTCTTGCCCTCGTTGTATTGACGCACGGCCTTTAGGTACGCAACCATGAAGCGCTCGCCCACATCTTGGCGTTCATCGAGAAGCGAACGGCCGTAGAGCACCGACGCCCACTGGGTCCCCGGGATGACTTGTTCGCTTCTTCTCCAGATCACCGCGTTGCCGGTCTTCTCCAGCAGCGAGAGCTGAGGCTCCGCCGCCACCAGGAGATCGACGGCCCCGGTGGCGAGGGCATCGGGTTCCGCAGCTGGTGGCAGGGTCAGGATTTCGAGATCGTCGAGCGAAAGCCCCACCTCGCGGAGTGCCAGGTCGGTATAGAAGGCCTCTGGAAGAAGAGGATTGATCTCGAGGCGGAGGCCACGAAGCAGATCAGGTTGATCCAGAGCGCCGGATTCGACCAAGGATCGTGTCACGAGCAGTGCGCTGTGCGTACAACCGTCGGCGGCGAGATGGCCTTTGTCGGCGACGAGCTTGATTCTCGCCCCGCCTGCGATCGCGTTCATCAAGGCTACGGTCAAGAGTCCGGCGCCGATGTCCACGTCCCCCTGCGCGAGGGAGGGAAGGGCATCCGAAGGTCTTGTCAGTCGGATGAACTCGACCTCGAGGTTCTGCTCTGAAAAGAACCCCTCCGCCTCGGCGATGTCGAAAGGAGCCCACGAAAGTAGCGGTAGTGCGATGAGCTTGAGCTTGTCCGGTGCTGGAGCCGACTGTTGATCGGCCGGGCCGCAGGCCACTATCGCCGGGGTCGCACACATGAGCAGAATGCAAGCGACGAATCGTGAGGTCATATGTGCCCTCGATTCTCTCCTGACCGGTCAAACGTGGTGAACCTGAGCGGACTGAACGGGCTGCCCGACATTCCGGCGCTCACGCTACGACTCATTCGAGCCCCAAGGCTAACACTCGACCTTTCACCGCACAGCAGCGGCAGCGGCAGGGATAGCTGAATCCCAGCGGTGCTTCGCTCCGAGCCTCGGTCGAAAAAAAACCTGAATCGGACTAATCTATCGGCATTCTAGCCCGGATCGCCCAACGAATCGCGGCAGTGTGACCGGTTCCTGGATCCAGGCTGGCAGAGGAGAGCCAAATCCCCTCGGACTACCCTGTGTCCGATCATCCTGGAGAAAGCTCCATGAGACGCTTCGTCGTTGCCGCTGCCTTCCTCTTCGTCCTTCCGATTCTCATTTCGTTGACGGCCTGCGCGCCGGTCGGCGATGCCGCCGATCTAGTGCTGTTGAACGGCACCGTCTACACGCTGGACGAAAGCCAGCCATGGGCAGAGGCGGTGGCCGTCAAGGGTGACCGCCTCATGGCGGTCGGTACGAACGCCGAGGTCGAGGCGCTTGTCGGGGCCGACACGCGGACGATCGACCTGGCCGGCGCTTTCGTGTTGCCCGGGTTCAACGACGCGCACGTGCACATCGACGGTACGGGCTCGCTGCTGGTAGGCGTGAATCTCCTGGACGTGCACGAGGGAGATCTGTTCGCGGAGCGCATTCGCGGCGCCACCGAGAGATTGCCGGCGGGCAGCTGGATCACCGGCGGAAGCTGGGGCGCCTACGAGCAGTGGGCCATGGGCTCAGCCGGCGAAGAGGGTGGGACCGACGAGGTACGCGAGCCCTTCACTCCTCATCGCGACCTGATCGACGAGTTTACCGCTGAGCATCCGGTGTTGGTCACCAAGTACGACCGCAGCGAGCACCTGGCCAACGGTTTGGCTCTGGAGATGGCCGGCATCGACGAGAACACTCCGAACCCGAGTGGAGGCGAGATCCTCAAGGATGAGAATGGCCGGCCGACCGGCGTGCTCAAGGGATCGGCGGCCACACTGGTGCGACGCGTCATGTCGGAGAAGACCTTCGAGCGACGCATGATCGAGTTCGCGGCCGTGCTCGACGAGGCACGCCAAGGTGGTGTCACCACGATCCAGGACCTTACAGGCGCCGAGATGATGCGCGTCTATCAGGAGACACAGGCTCGAGGTGAATTGACCGCGCGCATCATGGCCCGGCCGCAGCTTTGGTACGCCGAGGACGTTGAAGCCCTCGGCCTGACCACCGGATTCGGCGACGACTGGATCAAGATCGTCGGCTACAAGGCCTGGGTCGACGGCATCATGGGCAGTAGCGGCGCCATGTTCTTCCAGCCCTACGATCATGACCCCGAGAACTCCGGTCTGATCCGCGACATCATGCTCCCTGAAGGCGAGGAAGACGCCTGGGAGAAGATGACGATCCGCGACAAATACACTGACTTCCCGCCTGGAAACCTCGAGAAGCTCCTGCACGTGGCCGTCGAGACGGGCATCCCGCCGCACGTGCACTCGATTGGCGACAAGGGCAACCGCATCCTGCTCGACATCTATGAGAAAGTGCTCAACGAGCACGACATGGTCGGCACCGACCATCGCTGGCGTATCATCCACGCCCAGGTCGTGCACCCCGACGACTTCAGGCGTTTCGGAGAGCTCGGGATCGTCGCCGAGGTGAATCCGTACCATATCTCCGACGACATGCGCTGGATGGAGGAGCGCATCGGCAAGGAGCGCTCCCTCGGGGCTTACGCCTTTCGCACTCTGAAGGACAACGGCGCTGTGCTCCTGTTCGGCAGCGATGCGCCGGGCACGAATGCGGCCCGCTACTACCTGAATCCCAAGTACGGTCTCTACGCGGCCGTCTCACGTCAGACACTGGACGGCGAGCCGGCAGAGGGCTGGTACCCCGACGAGCGGCTGACGATCGAAGAAGCCATCGCCGCGGCCACGAAGGATCCCGCCTGGGCCTGTTTTGAAGAGGACATCAAGGGCACGCTGACCCCGGGTAAGCTGGCTGATATTGCCGTTATCGACACCAACCTGGTCGAGGCAGGCAATGAGAATCCCTCGGCGTTGCTGGACTCTCAGGTCCTATACACCATCGCGGGCGGCAAGATCGTTTACGAAGGAGGTCAGTAGTCAGAGGGAGCGGTAGCGCACAAACCGACAAGGATCTGACGAAAGGGTTGAGGTGTGGAATGGCGCGAGGATTCCCCGAGTCGCGACGAACGTGCGTACCTTCTCCGCGCCTCTGCCGGCACTGGGCTAGCTTCCTGGTTGGCGCGTTGCTGGGAACCGCCCTATCCTGCGGGCCTGAGGCGCCGCCGCCGCTCAGCCTCGAGGAGGTCTCGATTGCGGGGGGCGTGGTTCCCGCCCTGCGGGAGTGGACGCCGGAGGACGGGTCGCTGCTGCTTTCGCCCGAATTCCGCATCGCTGTCAACGTTCGCCAGCAAACGCCACTCCTCGACACCGCTGACACTTTTCGGGCCGATCTGTTTGCGATCTCAGGTCTCGATCTTCAGGTCACGACCGCAGCTGTGGCGAGGGATGGCGACATCTTCCTTTCCCTGGGGGCGACCGACTCCGGGCTCGGGGATGAAGGCTACTTGCTGGAGATCTCCAACGGCGTGACGGTGCAGGCGAACCGCATCGCGGGGCTCTTCTATGGTCTACAAACGGTTCTGCAGATGCTGCAGCAGGACCCGTCGAAGGTCATGCTGCCACGGGGCCGGGCACGAGATGTTCCCGTGCAGGCGATCCGCGGCCTGATGATCGATGCCGGTCGCAAGTACTGGGAGATGGAGTACTTGGAGCGCACGATCCGCCAGCTCGCCTGGCACAAGATGAACTACCTGCACATGCACTTCACCGAGTGGTCGGCCTTTCGGTTGGCCAGCGACACCTATCCGGGGCTGGCTGCCGACGAGGCATACAGCAAGGAAGACATTCGCCGGCTACAGGATGTCGCGCGTCACTACCACGTGATGATCGTTGCCGAAATCGACCTGCCCGCGCATGCGACCGCGATCACCGATTTCAACCCTGACCTCGGGTTCGAGTGCGAGTCGCTGCGCCGCGCAACCTGGCATGGCGACGATGCCAACGAGGAAGACCGTGCTTGGCTCCTTGATCCTACCCGACAGGAGGTGCGCGACTGGGTCAGGGCCCTGCTCGACGAGTTCATCCCGCTCTTCGATGCTCCCTACTTCCACATCGGCGGCGACGAATGGCAATACGACGACGCCAAGAACGCGTGTCCCGAGCTGATGGTGGCGATGCAGGCGGCTGGATACAGCCGGCCCGGCGACGTTTTCGTCGAGTGGATCAACGAGATCAACGAGCAGGTGAAGTCGCACGGGAAGCAGACACAGATCTGGAACTGGTGGGGCTTCTCCCCTGACATCCAGCGCCAGAACGTCACCAGCATCCAGCCCGCGTCCGATATCTTGGTCAACGTCTGGAATGAGCCACGCCAGGAAGCCATTCTGGCTGAGGGCTATGACGTGATCCTGAGCCAGGAATCCGGGGAAGGGGCTCTGTACGTCACGCCCGGGTACGGCACGGAGCTCGGCGACTACGGCTTTTTCGATTCGCGCTTCATCTATGAAGAATGGGAGCCACTGGTTCACCCACAGGTGCGTGGCTACAAGATGTGTATCTGGGCAGACCAGGAGGAGCGCCGGAGCGACGAGTGGTTCGATCAGTACGCCGATTGGCCCAAGGCGGTCTTGGCCGATCGTCTCTGGGGTGGCCCCCGCAGCGCGAGCTTCGTGGAGTTCCAGTCGCGCGTCGCCCGTGTCGGGCCGGCCCCGGACGTCGTCTGGTAGGCTCGCGAATCGATGAAGAAACTTGGCCGAGGTTCGATCCATTGACCACGAGAGAGGCCGTATGAACTCAGCCTTCACGAAGACCCTCGCAGGCTTATCCCTTTTTGCCCTGATCCTCGCCGCTGGCAGCACCGGTGTATTGGCCGCTTCCTCCGCCCAGAGCTCCACCGCGCAAGCTCAGGAAGTGGGCGATCAGGCGCCGGCCCGTGCTTGGCTGGGTGCCTTCAACCTACCCGCCTACGTCGAGGGTCCTCCCAACCCCAACCCGCCATTCGATCTGTTCCGCCTCTGGCGCCTCAACTACCCGTACACGATCCGCGACAACGTGACAGATCAGCGCGAGCAGCGCAGTTGGCGCGCGCTGTTCCTGGAAAACGACTACCTCCGCTGCATCGTCTTGCCCGATTTCGGTGGCCATCTTTACAGCTGCACCGACAAGATCAACAACGCTGAGGTCTTCTACGCCAACCCGTCGATCAAGCTGGCCAAGATCTCGTACCGGGGTGCGTGGGCGGCCTTTGGTATCGAGTTCAACTATCCGGTGTCGCACAACTGGATGACGGCGTCGCCCGTAGACTTCGCCACCACGACTGGCTCTGACGGCAGCGCCTCGGTGTGGGTCGGCAACATCGATCGCGTCTACGGCACACAGTGGCGCACCACACTCACGCTGCGTCCTGATCGCGCCTTGCTCGAGCAGCACACCACGCTCTACAACCACAGCGACCTGCGCCATCGTTTCTACTGGTGGACCAACGCGGCCGTCGAGGCCTGGGACGACACCCAGATCATCTACCCGATGGAGGTCACCGCCTCGCATGGATTCCGCGACCTCGACACTTGGCCGGTCGACTCGCGCGGCACTGACAACAGCGTGGTCGGCAACCATATCTACGGTCCCGTCTCCCGCTTCAGCCACGGCAGCCGCGAGCCGTGGATGGCCGTCTACCACCCGCGCACTCGCGCCGGAGTGGTGCACTACTCGTCGCCCACGGATCTGCCGGCCAAGAAGATCTGGTCGTGGGGGAGCGACCCGCGCGGCCTGGCCTGGCGGACGGCACTCTCCGACAACGACAGCGCCTACGTAGAGATCCAGCGCGGCCTCTTCCGCAACCAGGAGACGTACGGGTTCCTCGAGCCGCAGGACGCCGTGAGCTTCTCTGAGTACTGGATGCCGATACGCCAGATTGGAGACGTATCCGCAGCCAATCCATACGCCATTCTGCGGGTCAGGCGGGGCGGCACCACCGATTCGGCGGCCACCGGCGATGCCGGAGAACCTCGACGCCCCATCTCGCGGGTCAGTCTGGATGGCTCCTTGCACCTGGCCATGAATGTCACGCGCGACCTGCCCGATGCCTGGGTCATCGTGCTGCAAAACGGCGAGATGGTGACTCGCCAGCGAGTCTCGCTGGTCCCCGAAGCGACATTCATCGCCTCCTACCCCGAGCTAGCCTCTACGGAGCCCTACACCATCGAGTTGCGCGATGCCGAGCGTCACCTCCTGCTTCGTCACACCGAGGGTGTCTACGACATCGACCCCATCGAGGATTTCGATCTCGGGCCGCAGCCGGAAGTGACATACCCGCCACCTCGAGAGCGCACAGACGGCGACTGGCTCGAGTTGGGTCTGGAAGAGGAACGGCAGGGGAGAAGGCTCGAAGCGCTTGCCCTCTATCGCGAGGGGCTCGAACGGTTCCCCGACAGCACCGGCCTCAACAAGGCCAATGGCCGCCTGTCCGTGATCCTCAAGCAGTTCGGTGCCGCGGTGGCCCCGCTCGAGAAGGCGCTCGCCCTCGTGAGCAACGACTACGAGGCCCACTACTACCTGGGCCTGGCGCTGATGGAAGAGGGCGAGAATCGCCGCGCGCGCCTGGCACTCGAGCGTTCCCAAAGCTATGGGACCTTCCGAGCACCGTCGCTTCTTGCTCTCGCCGGTCTCTTGGCGCGAGAAGGAGAGCGCGAGCGTGCCCTCGAGCATCTGATGGAACTGACGGGAGAGGATCCGAGGACGATACGCGGGGGCGGTCTCGAAGCAGCGATGTTGCGCTCGCTGGGGTTCGAGGACGTGGCCCGGGCTACCGTCGAGCACTGGCTCGCTATCGACCCGACAAGCTCGTTCCTGCGCCACGAGGCAGTGCTGCTCGAATTGACCTCGGAAGACGGCGACGAGGACACAGGCGCATTGGCCGGCGGTGCGGACGCCTTGTGGCGCCACCTCGCTGCCGATCCCGAGAGGATTCTCGCGATCGCCGTCGACTACATGCGCATGGGCCTATACCGCGATGCGCTCGAGTTGCTCTCCCGTCGCTACCCGAGCGGATCCGGCGTTATCGCCGAGCCCGGCATGCCGCGGCCGGAGGAATATCCGCTCATCGCCTACTATCGCGGCTATTGCCGAGAGGCGATGGGTGAGTCAGGTGCCGCGGACTTCGATGAGGCCGCCAGCCAGCCGACGACCTACGTCTTCCCCAACCGGCCCGAGACACGCCGGGTGCTGCGAGCCGCATTGGCTCACAATTCCGACGATGTGAACGCTCGATTCCTGCTCGGCTCCTGGTATTTGTCGGGCGGAATGGCGGAACGGGCCCTCGAAGAGTGGGAGATCGTGCGCGGCCTCGACCCGACCATGTCCGTGCTGCACTTCAACATGGGCTACACCGTGTTGAGAACCGGACGTTCTCCCGACAGCGCCGTCGAGCTCTTCCGTGAAGGGACGGCTGCCGACCCAAACAACGTTGGCCTCTACTTCGGCCTCGAAGAGGCCATGACCGCGGCCGGGGCGAGCGCCAGTGCTCGCGCCGACGCGATTCTCACGTATCCGGAACCTGGAGCGATGCCGCCTGATCTCGTCTTTCGCCTGGCCCGCCTGCTCAACGAAGCGCAGAGATTCGACGAGGCCGACCGGCTCTTCTATGACCGCTTCTTCGCTCGTGAGGAGGGAGGCACGAACGTGCGCGAGGTCTTCCTCGAGGTGAAGATCGGCCGTGCCGCCAACTTGGCGGAACAGGGCCGGTGCACTGAAGCGCTCGAGTTGATCGAGGGGCTGGCTACGCCGGTCCCCGATCTCGAATTCACCCAAGACGGCATGCGACAGTTCATCGACAGCGAGCGCCTCCAGGAGATGATCGGTGTGGTCACGGCGGCCTGCCCGGGCTAGGCTAGCGCGGTGCCAAAATTCACCACAGCCTGCCCGCGCAACTGCTACAGCACTTGTGGCATGGTCGTCGAAATCGAGGACGGTCGCATCCGGCGGCTCGAGGCTCATCCCGAAAATCGCGCAACGCCCGAGGGCATCTGTCTGAAGGGGCTGAGCTACTACGAGCGCGTCTATTCTCCCGACCGAATCCTCCATCCACTGCGCAAGAACCAGGGTACAGGCGAATTCGAGCGGGTCTCATGGAATGAAGCCCTCGACCTGATCGTCGAGAATCTCGAGCGATTTCGCGTGGATTCCGGCCCGCAAAGCGTTCTCTACTATGCCGGCAGTGGCACCAAGGGACTGCTGAACGGTGTGGGCATGGATTTCTGGCGCCTCTATGGAGGTTGCACGACCACCTACGGTGACCTCTGCTGGCCGGCGGGGCTCGAGGCCACTCGCCTGACACTTGGTGACAACAAGCACAGCGCCCCCTGGGATATTGCGGAAGCACGGCTGATCGTGATGTGGGGCAAGAATGCGTCGGAGACGAACATCCATCAGATGGCGTTCGTCGAGCAGGCTCTCGATGGGGGCGCCAAGCTGGTTGTCATCGACCCGCGCCGGACGCAAACGAGCGAGCGCGCGGAGCTCCTCATCCAGCCGCGGCCGGGGACCGACGGTGCCCTCGCGTTGGCGATTGCCGGACTTATCATCGACAACCGCTGGATCGACGTGAAGTTCGTCTCCGACCACGTTCTCGGTTTCGAGCGCTTCAGCGCGAGTGCTCGCGGGATGACGCCTGAGCGTGCTGCCGAGATCACCGACGTTCCGGTTGCATACATCCACCGTTTAGCTGAGCTGATCGGTACCCATGGGCCGGTCACGATCAGCCCCGGGTTCGGCATGCAGCGCTTTACCAATAGTGGCCAGACGATGCGCTCGATCCTGGCGCTGCTCGCTATCACCGGAAACATCGGCAAACCGGGGGCAGGGTGGGTCTACGCCAACCTGCAGAGCCAGATTTTCGACGAGGTGAAAGACCCCATCGCCTGCTATCCGCCGGGATTCGCGACCGCACAGATGGGCCAGGGAGGGCTCGACGAGAATCTGGCCGTTGACGCAGAAGATCCGGTTCGGGTCTCTATCTCGACCGCGCTGCTCGGCCAGCAGATGCTCGCAACTGCCGACCCGCCCCTGCGCATGGCGTGGGTGGAACGTGGCAACCCGGTGACCCAGAATCCCGAAACTCACACCGTTCTCGACGCCTTTCGCTCGCTGGAGTTTGTTGTCGTCATTGATCAATTCCTGACCGACACAGCTCGGGAAGCGGATCTCATCCTGCCGGCCAAGACGATGTTCGAGCAGTCAGATGTGATCGGCGCCTACTGGCACCCGTACATTCAGATCAAGCAGAAGATGATCGAGCCGCTGGGCGAGGTGAAGCCGGAATCGGAGGTCTACTATCTGCTGGCGCGCCGGTTGGGCTTCGACGAAGAGGCGCTGGCCGGAAGGATCCCCGGACCCTCGGACGCCGAGATCGAGAGCTTCCTCGAGGCCAGGCTGGCGCCCTTCGAGGGCCTCAGCCTTGCGGAGCTGCGCAAGGGGCCGATGCTGCCGCCCGACCATCAGGAGGTGGCGTTTTCGAACTTCCTGTTTTCGACGCCTTCCGGAAAGATCGAGCTCTACTCAGAGGAGGCTGCCGCCCGGTGGGATGTCGAGCCGCTACCGACCTTCACCGAGCCTGTGGAATCGTTGCGCGTTCAGGAGTCGAGCACCGTCGCTGGGCCGACCGAACCTGCCGTGACCGGTGCCGAATCGGCCCGCTACCCCCTCCACTTCATGACGCCGAACACCAAGAATCGCATCCACTCGCAGTTCAACAACCTGCAGATGATCCGCCAGTTCGGCGACCAGCCGTTTGTTCTGATGAATCCCGATGATGCTGCGGCCCGGGACATTCGCGACGGCGATCTGGCGGAGGTCTTCAACGACCGTGGCAGACTGCGGCTCGGGGTGCGGCTGGAAAACGGGTTGAAGGCCGGTTGTGTCGTAGTGACCAATGGCTGGTGGATCAGCGAGGGTGGCACGGTCAACTTCTGCTCGATCGGCCGAGAAACCGACATGGGCCATGGCGCCGCCTTCCACGACAACATGGTTGACGTCCGGAGGGTTGCCGGTGCCGACTAGCTTTCGATTCGACACCAACAAGTGCACCGGCTGCCAAGCTTGCCGCCTCGCATGCACGATCGAAAACGGCCTCGATCTGGATCGTAGCTGGCGCAGCGTCGTCACCTTCAACGAGCGCCAGAATCCAGAGATTCCCGTCTTTCACCTGTCGCTGGCCTGCAACCACTGTTCCGATCCCGCCTGCATGCGGGCCTGCCCAGCGCTTGCCTACTCGAAGGACCCGCTCACAGGAATCGTTCTGCTCGACTCCGACAAGTGTATCGGCTGCAAGTACTGCTCGTGGGCGTGTCCATACGACGCGCCCGAATGGGATGCCACTGCCGGCGTGATGAGCAAGTGCACATTATGTGACAGCCGGCTTTCTCAAGGCCTCGCACCGGCGTGTGCGACGGCCTGCCCGACAGGGGCGCTGGGAGTGGCGGATCTCGGTTTCGGGGCGATCAGCAACGAAGTCGAGGGATTCCCGCGCACCGACCTGGGACCCTCGATCGACATTAGACCGCTGAGGGCCGGAGGCACGGCCCCGGAATCCTCGGCGCCACCCCCCATGCGCCATGTTGCCTCTGGGAGCCGGGCCCTCGCCTCACGGATCACGCTGCGTTCGGAGTGGTCCCTGATGGCCTTCTCGCTCCTGGCTGCATTGCTCTTCGGGATGCTCGCGGCGGCGGTCGTTGCTGGCATGTCTCCGGCGCCGCAGAGTTTCTTGGCGGTTGGCCTGTCGGCCATGGCTCTCAGCGCTGCACATCTGGGCAGAAAGCTGCGCGCCTGGCGGGCTGTCCTGAACGTGGCACATTCGTGGCTGAGCCGGGAGATTCTCGGCTTCGCGCTATTCGTGGTTTTCGGGACCACGTTCCTCGCCGGGTCAGCAGGTATGGTCCCTGGCCTTTCCGCAGGCTGGGACAGGTACGCCAGCCCCTTGGGATGGACTGCGCTCGCCTGCGGCCTGCTGATGCTGATCTCGATCGATCGAGTCTACGATTTCGCCATCAAGCCGGTTCCCCGGCTTCCCCACAGCGGCGGTGCACTGCTTACGGGCCTGTTCCTTGCCGGCATTCTGGCGGCCAACCCGTTGCTCGCGGGCGCGACGGGTGCCCTCAAGCTTGCTCTCTACATCGCGCGAAAAGCCGCGATGAGCTCGAGGGCCGGGTCCGTGCGCCCGGGGGTCTGCACGCTGAGAATCGGGATCGGTCTCGTGCTGCCCGCCGTCGCCTGGGCGCTGGCGCCGGCGAGTGCTCGAGCCCTGGTCGTCGGCACGGCTGTGATCGGCGAGCTGCTCGACCGTGCCGAGTTCTACGACGAGCTCGAGATTTTGACCCCCTCCCGCCAGATGGCCAACGATCTGCAGGCGCGGCTAGCGGGCCTCTGATCCACGGAGAACGACAATTCCGGCCGTCTGCTGGCCGCTGATCAGGTCCCTGACCGAAACCTCGATCATGTAGGAACCACCGGGCTCGAGGCCGGGGATCTGGTCGAGAGGCACCACGTTGCTGATGATCGTGTTTGTAGCCACCTCGGTCGGCAGCCGCGCTATGGGCTGTCCCTCGGCTGATTTGATCACAGTGTCGATCATGAGCTCGATCTCTTCAGTATCGGGATCGATACCCGCGCCAGCGACCAGGTAGAGAATCTCGACCTCTTCGTTCAGTGCGAAGGTGTGATCGACGTCAACGTCGAGCCCGACCTTGAAAAGACGCATACCCGGATAGACGGTGTCGAGGTCGGGATCGTCTTCCGTTACCTCGGCCGGAGGGCGCGAGAGGACGATGCTCGAAAGAGTGAGCTCGTCGCCGCTGAAATCGGGCACTTCGAACTCGTGGCTCATCGTCGTCATGCGCTCGGAGGCGTTGTCCATGATTCCCCAAACCAGGCGGTACTGGCCAGGCGCGAGGATCATCGCCATCGAGTGAGTTCCTGTCGCATCGGCGGAATCTTCCTCGAGGCCGGCCTCGAAGTCGATGCGCATCTGGCGCAACCGCACCCCCTCGCCGCTGGAGCCGCCTTCGTACAGCAGGCCAAAGACCTTCAGGGATGCCGGATCGTCGCCGTCCTCGCCGAAAGTAACTCCCTCGCTCCCGACCTTGAACCCCACTACCGTGTACGTGTTCTGCGGTGCTGGGAAGAAGTTGAGTTCGGCCTCGACCAAGAGATCACTACGCAGCGTGCCGT
>CALAKE010000640.1 GCA_937922775.1 uncultured bacterium
CTTTCTGCAGCGCGAGCCGCGCGACCGAGACGAAGCATCCGATAATGCGGCCGATTCCGGTAACTCAGACGCGCAGGCCGCCGAGGATGCCGAAGACGAGGACGAGCCCCGAATGGACCGCGTCATGTTCCTCGATGGGGCCTTCCAGATGGGCGAGGCGGAAGTCGTCGCCGAGAGCGAAGAAAGTTTCAGTGACCACAGCTACAGCCTCGACGGGGGCCACTTGTTCGCCACCCTCACCAAGGAGGGCGACCGCGCCCTGGCGACCTGGACGCTTGCTGACAACGGGCTGGCGACAGGTGATCCCAGCATTCTCGTCGACTACTACGATCCCGACGACCTGCTCGAGCTGCCCGGCGATCTGCTGACCTCGAGCACCTCCAACGGCATCGAATACGCCCTGATGTCGAGCGCCGGCACCGCGGTGTACCTCCAAGGTCCGGGTTACGCAGAGGACTACCGACCCACGCCCTTCATCGACAGCGTGACTCTGGCAGACCAGGCTGTCGAGCGCATCTTCGAGGGCTCGAAGCAGAGCTTCGACCAGCCGCTCGTGCCGCTCGACGCTGATATCGAGCGCCTTATCGTTGCCCGCGAAGCCCGCAACGACTTTCCCGACAGCTTCCTCTGGAGCCGCGACGGCTCCACGGAGAACCTCACGAACAACGTCGATCCCTTCCCGGAGATCACGGCCGCGCGGCGCATCGACTACGAGTTTGAACGTCGAGACGGCGTCAAGATCCGCGGTCGCATGTCGCTACCGCTCGACTACGTCGTCGGTACGCGCGTCCCCGCCGTATTCTGGACCTATCCGCGTGAATACGACTCGGCGAAGGAGTACGAGCAGTCTGCCATCCGCTCTCACAATCTGAACGCGCACTTCCCGCTGAGCTTCCGCAGCAACTCGGAAGTCTGGCTGACCCAGGGATACGCACTCGTCGTGCCCGACATTCCGATCATCGGCCAGCCCTACAACGACAAGTACGTCCAGCACCTGGTGGATGGCATGTACGCGGCGATCCGCCATGTCGATCAGATGGGCTACATCGATGTCGACAAGCTCGGCCACGGTGGCCACAGCTACGGTGCCTTTGCCACAGCAAACATCCTGGCACGGGCTCCCTTCTTCAAAGCGGGCATCGCCGGTGACGGCGCTTACAACCGCAGCCTCACACCCACCGGCTTCCAGTCGGAGCGGCGCGACATTTGGGAGGCGCCGCACATCTACGTCGAGATGTCACCGTTTTTCGTTGCCGATCAGATCGACACGCCGTTGCTCATGTATCACGGGATGGACGACAACAATACGGGCACCTGGCCCCTCCAGTCCGATCGCATGATCCACGCCCTGACGGCGCTTGGAAAGACCGCGGTGCTCTACAGGTATCCGTACGAGTCGCACGCCCCGCGCGCCGTCGAGCAGCAGCTCGACCTGTGGGCACGCTGGCTGGAATGGTTCGACAAGTACGTGAAGGAGGTCGACCAGGAGGAGATGACCGACGAAGAGGGGCAATCGTAGAGCGAGCCTGCTCTCGAGTGCTCTCGCTCTTGTTGGAAGAATCCTGCGGTGCTGGGCAGTCTCCTCATCGGGGCTGCCCAGCGCCGCTCTGCTTTTCGACTTGACTGCCATGAGGCCGGTGCCTAATATATCGGTATCCGATATAGCGGAACCCGGTACAGTGCCCCACGATCCTGCCGGGAGACGCGGCTCCCCCCGGAGGTACTGATGACGAACGTGGCAGCGAGCCCCGAGGAACTGCTTCCCCTCACGCCCCGCGTGTTCCACATCCTCCTGGCATTGGTCGATGGGCCGGAGCATGGATATCAGATCATGAAGGAGGTCGAGGCGCGCAGTGGCGGCAAGGTGCGTATCGGTCCTGGCACCTTGTACGAAGGTGTCCAGCGCCTGGTGAAGAACGGCCTGATTGAGGAGTCCGCCGAGCGACCCGAGGGGGAGCTCGACGATCAGCGGCGTCGCTACTATCAGCTCACCGACTTCGGCCAGCAAACACTCGAGGCCGAGGCCGATCGACTCGCCGACCTGGTTGGCTTCGCCCGCCGCAAGAATCTGGTCAGCAAGGAGCGCGCGTCGTGAGCGCGGCCATGCAGGATCGTGATTGGCGTTCATGGTCTGACCGGGTGTTCAGCGGTATTGTCGTGATCCTGTATCCGAGGTCCTTCCGAGCTGCGTACGCAGGGGAAATGGAGCAGGTCTTTCGTGATCGTCGGCGCGAGCTGTGGCGGGACCGCGGGCTACGGGGCACCCTCGTGCTCTGGCGACGCACCCTGGGCGACATGCTGGTGAGTGGGTTTCGGATCCGGACGCGGGCGCTGCGTGAGCACCTCGGCAGCGGAAGTCACGGCCCGTCTGTGTCGCCGACCCCAGGTGGCCAACGTTTCCGCGACCGCCTCGGCTCTTGGGCTCAGGACGTCAAGTACGGGTTCCGCTCCCTGCGGAAGTCCCCGGGTTTCACCCTTGCCGCTGTCCTTACTCTGGCCCTCGGCATTGGAGCCAACGCTGCGATCTTCAGCGTCGTCAACGGGGTGATCCTGCGGCCTCTCCCCTATGCCGAACCCGACCGTCTCGTGAGCGTGTGGCCGGGGCACGTTTTCAGCAAGGACCTGTTCGAGGATTTCCGCAAAGGCGTTCGTTCCATCGAGGGGATGTCGGCCTGGTCGACATACCAGCTACCGCTGACGGGCGAAGGTGGGCCGGAGGAAGTCGTAGGGGCTTCCGTCAGTACCAATCACTTTGAGCTTCTCGGGGTCCAACCATCTCTCGGGAGAGCGTTTCAGGAGCAGGAGGAGATCCCGGGCCAGGGCAACGTAGTGATTCTCAGCCACTCTCTTTGGCAACGTAGACTCGGCGCCGATCCTGGCGTCCTGGGGAAGACCGTCGATCTGGGGGTCGAGAGTGAGCCACCCTACACAATCGTGGGCGTGATGCCACGAGGCTATCGGCCCATCGTCGGGGAAGTCGACCTATGGGCCCCGATGAAGATAGATCCGGAAGATTTTGGGGACTACTCGGGGACAGCCAGATACTCCGTCGGCGGGCGCCTTGCTGAAGGAGCTGCCTTGGAGGAGGCTCGTGCCGAGGTCAAAGCGCTCGTCGCCGAGCTGGTGTCAGAACACCAGTGGATCGAAGATGAGGTCCAAACTGCGGATGTGGTCCTTGCCCATGAGGCCATAGTGGGCGAAGTCGAACCCACCTTGTGGATTCTGTTGGCAACTGTAGCTTGCGTGCTTCTCATTGGCTGCACCAACGTGGCCAATCTCTCTCTTGCACGCGCCAATGCGCGGCGCCGTGAATTGGGCATCCGCGCCGCCCTCGGTGCCGGGAGATCTCGCCTGTTTCGACAGCTCATTGCCGAGAGCGTGGTGTTGGGCATGCTCGGAGGCGCTGCCGGCCTCCTCATGGCTGCATGGACCGTCTCGGCGCTGGTTGGGCTCCTTCCCAGGGGTGTCCCGAGAGTAGATGAGATCAGCATCGACATACGTGTCCTCGCCTTCACCTTCGCGGTATCGCTGGCGGCGAGCCTCCTTTTCGGCTTGTTGCCGGCTCTACGTTCGATCCGCGTGGATCTTCAGCGATCCCTCAGCGAGGGGGGCCTACGGATTTCGACGGGCGTCTCCCGGCATCGCCTCAACAAGGGACTCGTCGCTGGGGAAATCATGCTCTCCGTCGTGCTCGTGGTGAGCGCCGGATTGATGATCAGAAGCATCTCGAACTTGCAGGCGGT
>CALAKE010000641.1 GCA_937922775.1 uncultured bacterium
GGCCAGGGCAACAACGCCTTTTGCTTTCCGGGGATCGGGCTCGGCGTTTATGCCTCCGGTGCCACGCGGGTCACCCGACAGATGCTCCTCGCGGCAGGCGAAGCTGTTGCCGAGAATGTCAGTGACGAACAGCTCGCACAGGGGCAGCTTTACCCGGCAGTGAAGGCATTGCGGACGGTATCGCGAAATGTGGCCATCGCAGTCGGCATGGCCGCCCTGGAGAGCGGTGTGATTCCCGATGAAAATGCGGAAGGGCTGACGAGCGAGACGATGGCAGCGCGGGTCGACGAGAAGTCCTGGTACCCTGAGTACATTCCGTATCGGCGTGCCGATTGACGCTGCGTAGTTGATGTTGCGCGGATCTCGTCATCGTCCAACTTAGGGGAAGCGAATGATGCAGCCTGGGGTGTCGATTCTTCTTCGCCGGGCCCGATCGATGGCGATCCTGGGTCTTCTTCTCGCTGCGACCGCTTGTGCGTCGGTTGAGCTGGAGCCCGCACCGGACTACGCGGCCTCGACGCCGGACCTGGTCGACTTACAGGAGACCTATCTGCAGGCAGGCCTCGGGGAGACTCGTTTCCAGCCGGAGGACTACTGGCACTTGCTTCTGCCGATCGTCGAGAGCCAAGCGGAGCGCTTCCGGGTGTCCTCGATCGGCGAGAGCGTCGAGGGCAGGCCCCTGCGGCGTATCGATTTCGGCTCGGGTTCGATCCCGGTATTGCTCTGGTCACAGATGCATGGCAACGAGTCCACCGCCTCTCGCGCCCTGGTCGATGTCTTCGCCTACCTGGCCGATCGGCCGGAGGATCCCCGTGTTCGTAGCATCGAACGGGAGCTTGCCGTTACTGTGGTTCCCATCTTGAATCCGGATGGTGCCGCTCGCTTCGTGCGCCACAATGCTGTTGGCATCGACATCAATCGAGATGCCCGCATGCTGGCAACGCCTGAGGGCCGCGCGCTCAAGGCGGTTCGCGACGATACGAAGGCTCTCTGGGGCTTCAACCTGCACGATCAAAACATCCGCACGCGACTTGGTTCCGGCGACCGAGGAGTGAAGATCTCCCTGCTGGCTCCACCCCCGGGCGCTGGCATCACGAGCGAGCCCAACCAGAACGCCAAGCTTCTGGCCTCGGTCATCGCTGATTCCCTGCGGCCGCTGGTAGGCTCGGATATCGCCAGGTACAGCGAGAGCTTCAACCCCCGTGCCTTCGGCGACCTGATCACGATGTGGGGAACCGGTGTTGTGCTGATCGAGTCGGGAGGGGGTCTGGACGACCCATCGAAGGAGCTCCTACGCGCTGCCAACTTCGTCGCCATCCTGACTTCCCTGGAATCAATCGCCACCGGGTCCTGGGCGCTTGCAGACCGGTCGATCTACGAGGGCCTGCCTCCCAACGGACGCGGTATCGGCGACCTGGTATTTATCGGGGGCAGCATCGTGCTTCCGGGGAGCGCTCCCGTGCGGGCCGATTTTGCCGTGCGGTTCGAGGATCCGCTGGCGCGCCTCGACGGAACCATCAGCGAGGTTGGCGATCTCGCCGAGGTAGAAGCTCTCGAGGTCATCGACATTACAGGACTCTTCTACCTGCCCGATGCGGTGGCGCTGAGTCATGAACACGGTCCCTACCTGCGCATCGGAGATGCGGCGAGTGGAGTTATCGCCCGGGATCCTGAAGGCAGGCAGGTCGTGTGGCGGCTCGAGGAAGGTCGTCGGAATCTCGTGGAGCGTCGGTAGGTGGCCGAGACGCACCGAGCGTCTTGTCCGCTGGACTGCCCCGACTCGTGCAGCCTGCAGGTTGAGGTGGACGACGGCAAAGTCGTTTCGATCGATGGCAGTGCCCTCAATCCGCTCACTCAGGGTTTCATCTGCGGTAAGGTCCGATCGTCACTCACGGAACAGGTATACGGACCGAAGCGCCTGTTGTGGCCTGCTGTGCGTCAGGGGCCGAAAGGGGTGGGCGATTTTCGCCGCGTATCGTGGGACGAAGCACTGGATGGCATTGCGCGTGAGCTCCTTCGGGTACGGGATGATCTCGGCGGCGAGGCGATCTTGCCGTTCTCGTATGGTGGGTGCAATGGGCTCCTGACCCAAGACACCACCGACGCTCGACTGTTCCGGCGCCTGGGCAGCTCTCGCCTTGATCGCACGGTTTGCGCGGCGCCCTCGACGAGAGCGGCAGTGGGTCTATACGGCAAGATGCCAGGCGTAGCGTTTGCCGACTACGTCGACGCCGAGCTGGTCATTGTTTGGGGCGCCAACCCTGCAGTCACGGGTATTCACCTGATGCCTCTGCTGCAAGAGGCGAAGAGCAAAGGGGCCTTCCTGGCGGTCGTGGATCCTCGCCGCACCCAGGTGGCCCGCATCGCAGATCTGCACCTCCAGCTTCGGCCTGGCACCGATTTACCGGTTGCGCTGAGCCTGATTCGCTGGCTGTTTGACTCCGGCCATGCCGACGAGAGATTCATGAATGAGCGCTCGAAGGGAGCAGACGAGCTGAGGCGGCGGGCGCAGCCATGGACCTTCGAAGAGGCTGCCGTCGTTGCTGAGATTCCTGCCGAATCGATTGCTGAGCTGGGGGAGAGGTATGCGGCGGCAAGTCCGGCGGTGATTCGTTGTGGCTGGGGGCTCGAGCGCAACCGGAATGGCGGCTCAGCTGTAGCTTCGGTTCTGGCACTGCCGACGGTCGCAGGAAAGTTCGGTATTCGAGGCGGTGGCTACACCATGAGCAACTCCAAGGCCTGGCAGGCTGATCCGATTCTGGCGGCGCAGGCGGTCGACCCGGACACGCGCCGCATCAATATGAATCTCCTCGGTGAGACACTGCTGTCAGCGCAGAATCCGCCGGTGGACGTCCTGTTCGTATACAACTGCAATCCCGCCATGACGATGCCTGAGCAGAATAAGGTCCTTGCTGGATTGCGCCGGAATGATCTCTTTACCGTGGTGTTCGATCAGG
>CALAKE010000642.1 GCA_937922775.1 uncultured bacterium
AAGGTCTATGATGATTTTATCAGGGTTCAGATGATTCTAAATAGGTAATAATAGGTATTTTTATGTTTTAGTGACTATACATAGTCCAGGCCTCAGGACGAGGAGTGCAAGCCAGCGGGGTGGGAGTGCAACAGACACGGCAAGGGCTTGGGTCACGAGCTCTCGCTCCGGAATGACCGGGCTCAGTGGGGCGACGTACTCCAACCCGTGCCGAACTGCAGCGTGCGCTCGAGCATGCGGCGCAGCGCCGGCCACGAGTCAGCGGCCAAGACATTCACCGCTTCGTACCCCGAGAGCCGCGTAATCAGACCGGTCCCCGCCTCCGTGCTCGTTGCCACCCCGGTCACCAGGTCGGGCTCGATCTCGAAGGCGGACGTAACCCCGAGAACGGCGTAGGGGTCGGCAACGCAGAGGATGGTCGCGCGGAGGTTGTGGGTGATCTCCTCGATGGCCAGATCGCTGTTGTAGGGCTCAACCGGCGAGGCGCCGACCTCGATCACAGCCACATCGGCCTCGACCGAGGCGATCTTGGACATGAGCTGGCGGCAGGCCGGACGATATTCGTCGGCGGAGCAGGCGGTGGATGGCATACCCTGGTCGACGAAGTCGAATACATGCTCCGCGCCCGCGTCCTGCATGGCGAGGATATCGCGGTGCCGCCCAGCCCCGGTCATCTTGGCGCCGACCACCCGCGCACCCATCTCCTTGAGGATCCGTATCAGAATCCTGGCCGTCGTCGTCTTCCCCGCCGACATCGAGGTGCCCACAACCATGACAACCGGTAGGTCGAAAACCCTGTCCGGCACATGCTCGACATAGTCGGACATAGTCGCCTTCCTCCCCTCGACGATCACGTGTCCTTCGTACTCGAATTCCAGCAAGGAGCCGATCTCTGTCGACATGGAGGTCACACGGCCTAGCAGGCCCGCGGCGGTCAGAGCCTGCATGCGACCGTCGTCCCCGATGGCGCCCCAATCACCGACTACCTCGAGTGTCGCAAATCGCACACCCAGGGCTCCGACCACACGATCCCCACGCACCAAGTCCGTCATGCGACCGTCGCGCAATTCGACGCGCGCGTTGGGGCTAGATCGCGTCATGACCTCACCGACGACGTAGTCGCCGCTCCCCCACTGCTCCCTGGGGAGAGACTCGATCGAAAAATCGACCTCCGGGAGGTTGGAGATACGCGTAAGGGACGAAAAGAAAATGCTCATGGTCCCGAGTTCACGTTCTCTAAGGCTACAGCAATCAGAAGCGCAAGAAGTACGTGAGCTTCACAATGATCGCACGATCGATCAGATCGATATTCTCCGCCACGCGGCTCTCGTTGTACACCACGTAGAGGTCGCTGCCGGGCTTGTAGATGTAACGAAACCGGATGTTCGACAGAACTTGATCTAGCTGGTTGTTGTATTGCACCAGCCCGCGCACCGACAGGAACGTGTTGAAGTCCAGCCCGAAGCGCGTGATCACCAGATCGGTGATGAACGAGCCCTCCGGCAGATCGACGTCGTTGCGGTCCCAGGAGACAGCGAAATCGAAACGTGCTCCGATGCGCACGGAACCCTCGAGCTTGAGGTTCTTCCGTGTCCCGCTCCAGAAGTCGCCCCAGGTGTAGTTGAAGGTCGCTGCAATCGGCCGGCTCGCATCCGACTGAGCCTCGAGATTCACCTCACCCCACTGATACTCGCCGGTCGGGATAACGACACCGGGGATGATCTGGAAGGGGAAATCGAGTCGCTCGTAGCTGTTGTTGTAGGCGACGCTCAGCTTGTCGCCGCGCGGCAGGAACATGTCGTAGTCGAAGTGCAGGAAATGACTCTCCAGCTGGTTCTCGAGGTCGGTGGTCAAGATGAGCGTCGCGTGCGGAGCGAGGTTTCTCACCCACGCGGCATCGGGGTACGGCGTCCAGTGCGCCGACCCGTTGTACTGGCGCACCCCATACCGATTGACGAAGCCGAGCTCGGGCCGGTAGGCATCGCCGATTTGCAGGGCTGATCCCGTCGCCTGCCAAAGCGGCGTGCCCCAGTCGAAGCGAGCCTGTCCGGACCAATCAGTGCCCTCCGCTTCGGGAGTATCGGTTTTCATCCACCACGCATCGACCGTGGTCTGATCGTTGAGAGCCCAGCGGCCGTCAAACCCCAGCGCGCGGTTGTAGGTGTCTGAGCTCGACTGCCGGTTGGTGAACAGCAGGCCGACCCGGGAGCGCTCCGCCAGGTCGCGAGTTACCCGCATGACCGCGTAGTTCTCGGAGGGAAGCCGGTCGGTGGCCTTACTCTGCATCACCAGCGTGCCGAGCGACCAGGCCCCCATCTTGCTCGTCAAGCGACCGCCTCCATATAGCGGGACGAGGCCGAACTCCTCGGAGATTCCAATACGCCGCGAGTGAAAGCCAACCATGCTGACCGCGCCACCCCGGGAGACACCGCTGCCAGTCCCGAACTCGAACAGGCCCGCGTTCTCCAGGAAGAACTCCCGCTTCTCGGGAAAAAACAGCGAGAAGCGCGTCAGGTTGATCTGCTGGTCATCGGCCTCGACCTGAGCGAAGTCAGTGTTGAGCGTCATGTCAAGCGTCATATTCGGCGTGATACCCCACTTCGCGTCGAGCCCGAGAGCGCCATCAAAGCTGCTCTCATGGGAACCGGCGTCGTCCAGGTGCGGCGATACCTCCGGCGCCGGAACCTGCAGGGCGCTGCCGGTGACGAACGGCAGAATCTGCACGTTGCGGGAAGCCCTGAGCGATTGCAGGCCCGTCATCATGCCCGACAGCGAAAGCCTGGTCGCGTTGTACTGGCGCGGGATCGGCGCCCAGTAGGACTCTTCGCTCCGCCGCCGCACCGTTCGACGAAAGTTGATGCCCCATACCTCGGAGTGCTCGGGGCGAAAACGCAACGACCAGAAGGGGATGGCGATCTCCGCCGACCAGCCCGCGTCGTTGATCTCGGCGGCAGCCTGCCAGATAACGTCCCAGTCGCGATTGAAGCCTTCACCACCCCGCTGAGCGGCGGGGCTGGTCCCCATCTCGCCGGTGATCTGCGCATCTAGCCTCGCACCCATGGGGTTGGTCTCGAAGTAGAAGCCGTTGCGATGGTCGTGGAAGGTGTCGAGGGTTACTACGAACGAGTCACCATTGTCGTTCGGCTGGTCGCGTCGCAGGACGTTCGCGACGATGAGCTCCGGGTTACGATCGAAGCAGAACGCCGCGATGTAGATCATCCCGTTGTCGAAGAGGATCCTGACCTCGGTGCGCTCAGTTGCGGGCTGCCCCTCATCGGGAGTCGACTGGATGAAGTTGGTGATGACATGTGCTCGGCGCCAAACGTCGTCGTCGAGCACGCCATCGATCACGGGCGGCGTATCGGTGAAGGTCGCCTCGGCTCGAAAGAGGCGGTCGGCCTGCGTGAGGTCGGCCTCATCAACCTCGCCGGCCGACGGCGCGACAGCCTGCTCAGCTCGCCGAGCCTGAGTCTGAGCGACGGTCTCTTGACCGTGCACCCGCCCGGGCGACAGCCCTAGCCAACAAATGCCCAAGGCACAATACAGAAGCCGGACCGCTCGGGACCGGGGAAGCGAGCTCTGCACGAGTAGACTCTCGTGTGACAGGGGAGGCCAGACAGTGTCTTCCGGGAAGCCTACCGCAGGGTTGAGTCGCGCGATAGCTTTCGGCGGAGTCGCGGGAGGAAGGTCTCAATGAGTCGCGCTCGCGTGAGCCCTCGAACCCAATAACCAAGCCTCACGGGTGCTCGCGCGAGTCAGTCAACTCGGCTGGTAGACTCTCCGGCAACATGCTTGCCACCTGGATCGCTTTCCTTCTCTACGCCGCTGCAGCGATTGGTCTGGGCTGGGTGGCCCACCGCAGGCATGAAAGCGGCACCGCCTACTGGTCTGCGGGCCGTAGCCTCGGGGCGGCCTCAGTCGGGCTGTCCATCTCGGCTGGTTTTCTCTCGGTCTCGTGGTCGTGCGTCTACGCGGTGCAGCTCTTCTACTGGTACGGTCTCGGAGCCATCTGGCTGATTACCGTCCCTTGGATCATCGCCCTCGCCGGGATCTACTGGCTCGCCGGCCGCTATCACGACTTGCCGGCGTTCAGCCAGCCGGAGATGGTGGGAATGCGCTTCGGCCGCGGCGCTCGGCGTATCGTGGCCCTTGCCCTGGCCTTCGTGTTTCTGGTTTGGGGCGGTGCCGAGATCTACGTAGCCGCCATCTTGCTGGCTCCGTTGATGGGCCTTTCCAGCGGCACCATGATTCTCATGATCAGCTTGGTGGTCGCAGTCTACGCCACGCTCGGCGGCTTCCGCGCCGTCGTCAACACTGACAAGCTGCAGTACACGATCGTCGTGCTTTTCATCTTGGCTATGGCTTGGCTGGCTGGACAGGGCCTGCGGGAGGAAGATGAGACCCTGAGAGGGGCCATGTTGATCGGGGCGAAATCCGGACAGAGCTGGAACGCTTGGCTCGCCCCGGGCTTGCTGACCATCTTGCTGACCCTGGCCGCCTATTTGCCCGGCTGGATCTTCGAAACCGATCTCTGGTTGCGCGTGCAAGCCGCCCGAGATCCGCAAGCCGCACGCCGGGGAGTGCTGCTGGCGGCCCTCAACGGCTTGCTGTTCGTGGGTCTGCTGCCCATGTTCATCGGCGTCGCCGCCCTCGCTATCTTCCCTGTGGTGGACGGTCAGATCCCCGCAGTCGTGGGCAACGAAGGAGACGCTATCTTTGCGGCCCTGGTTCAGAGCTTCGCCCCAGCCTGGCTGCAGCTCGGCGTGGCTGTGGGTCTAGTTGCTGCCGCCATGAGCACTATCGACACCTGCAGCAATGTCATGGCCTTGAGCATCGCCTACGACCTTTTCGAGTTGCACGAGAAGCCCTATTCCGGGCGCGCCTCGCAGGCGGTCACGGCCACATCTGTCGCCGCCGCGTGCTTGTTCGCGCTCAACACAGAGTCACTGTGGGACATCTTCTATCTCTCCTCGGGCATTCTCACTACCACCGTTGCGTTCCCCGTCGCGGCCGTATTCCTACCATGGGCAACGCCACGCGCGGTCAGATGGTCGGCCACCGCCGGCTTCGCCGGCACGGCCCTTGCCTACGTGATGGAGAGCCGAGGAACTCTCGCCGCTCTTCAGCCAGAAGCGTTGTCCGGCTCCGGACTTGCCTTCATCTTCTGGGGAATCTTGGCCGCAGCCGCGGGCGCTCTTCTCGGCCAGTTCGGCTCGAAGTAAACTTCACTTTACGTAAAGTCTACTTGACATCGGGGTGGCGACACCCTAGAGTGCGAGTATGGCACTACGATCGAGGGTTCGGCAGTTTCGGGAATCGAGGGGACTTCGCCAGGACGACCTGGCCCGTGAAGTCGCGGTCTCCCGTCAAACCATCATCGCCGTGGAGAAGAACGGCTACACCCCTTCCACCGAGCTCGCTCTGCGTCTCGCCCATGTTCTCGGGGCGACCGTCGAGGAGCTGTTCAGCCTGGAGGATTGAGATGAGTCGCTCAGGTCTGTGGGCAGAGATCTCGGCACCTCTGGCAGCACTGGTGGTGGCTCTCTGTGCAGCGATTCTGCACTTCCCCGCCCTGCTGGTCGTCCTGTCGCTGGTCTGGTTCGGTCCGGTCCTGCTGCGTCGCGCCGGCATACTGGACCACCTCGACGAACGCGAGACCGAGGTCAGTCGAGTTGCGCAGCAGGTCAGTCTCTCCGTGCTGTTGTTCCTGGTCACGGTGCTGCCGTTCCTGCTGACGGTCGGTGATACACGTGATGCACCCTCCCTGCGTAGTGAATGGCTCGACGTCGGTTTCGTCGTGGTTGTGATCTTCTACCTTCGTGCCGCGGTCTTGGTGCACTACACCGTCCCACGCACCCTGGCAGCGCACGCGGCTGGCCTCGCGGCAACGCTCACCTCAGCTCTTGGCGTACTGGGGTTCGCTCTGTTCTTCCCCGGCCAGTTGCCAGCCATCTTCTTCTTCGTGCTGCCGGTCTGCCTGCTGCCGCACGCCGCAGCGTTGGTCTCGAAACCCCTTGCGGCTGCATTGTGGGCCGGGGGCACAGCTCTGACTTCGCTGGTGATCGTGCGTTGTGAAGCCGGTCCAGCCCCACTGGTTCTTCAGTTCGTCCAGTACGTTCTCGGCCTCCGCCCGATCCCGATACAGTTGCGCGATCCCCAATACCTCCTCCTCCAGCGATGTCACCAGCACCGCATACTCATACAGCTCACCCGCCTGCAGCAACTCGGCCGTTCCGAACAGCATCC
>CALAKE010000643.1 GCA_937922775.1 uncultured bacterium
GCTCATCTTGCGCCTATCCTTTGGAACGTTTGAGGGCCAAGAGAGCGACTCCCCCGGCTCGGTGGTCGTCTTGCGACTTTACAGGCGGCACGGCACGCGGGCAATCCGCACGCGAGCCTGGCCTGAACACCCGTCGCTGAATCCGGACGCACCTCGCTCGGACCGTGCACGCTCACCCGCCTCGCTCACCCTTGGCCATCCCGTGAACCCCTCGCCGCAACTGCATTACCGGGAGATTTCCTGTGCACGTTCGGCTACCTTGCTCGTCATAGGGTATGAGGGCTGGGCGAGGACTCCCGGCATCACAGACTCTTCAGGTGGAAAATGCGTGCGATCAGCGGTCTGATATTGACGTCATTGGTTCTGATTTCTACTTCCATCGCGTTCGTCGAGCTCCAGGCGGGAACTTCGACGCCGGGCGGTGCTCCCGGAGGCACGATATCGCGAATACCGACCTCCGGAGGCCCAGGGTCCAGCGGGCTGGTGGCAGGCGGCCAGGCGGCTGGCGGTCGAGTGGCAGACGGCCAGACCGCGCGCTACGACGACCTGATGCGGCAGGCCGATCGGCTCTACGTTGAAGGCTCGTACGGCCAGGCGCACCAACTCTACCAGCAGGCGGCCGAGCTCGATCTAGCCCCGGAGCGGGAGCGCTGGGTGAGGTTCCGCATCGCTGACTCATCGTGGCGCTCACAGGCAGGCACTCAGACCGCGGATTCCACGACCTACGACCGGGCACGGCAGCAGCTCGAGGCCCTGCTCGCGGAGGTCGAGCGAGTGGAGGATCGCGACCGACTCTGGGCGGAGGTGCAAGAGTCCCTCGCCGATTTCTGGTGGGCGCGGCGCGACTCGCGCAATTGGAGCCAGGGTTGGCAGCACTACCAGCAGGCGCTGGACTGGTGGGCGGGCTCACCGGACATCGATGTGGCGAGGAGCCGATATCTCGATCTCGTCTGGAAGATGGTCGATCCGCCGGGCCGGGAGCAGTACTACTACTACACCTACTACGGAAACGTAGTTCCGCTCGAGATCCTCGACAACGTCCTGCAGATCGCCGTTGACGAGGACGACATTGCCCGCGCGCACTACCTCGTGGCCATGACGCTGCGTTATCAGGGTGGAACGCCCGCGGCGTTGAAGCGCGTGGTCAGCGAATTCGAGGCTGCCCTCGAGCAGGGCCAGTCTACGGACTGGTACGACGACGCGCTCTACCACTATGCGGCGTGGCTGGCGAGCAACGGCCGCATCGTCGAGACCGGACCGGGCCAATGGCGCTACGAGCCCGACTACGAGCGCGCCCTCGATCTCTACCGCCGGATCCTCGATGAGTACCGCAAGGGTGAGACCCGCTACTACGACGACGCCGTCCATCAGATCCGCACCATCACAGAACCCGGAATCAGCGTCTCCGTGTCGAGCTTCTTCCTGCCCGACTCCGAGATCGAGCTCTACCTGAACTGGCGCAACCTCTCTACGGTCGATCTGAAGCTGTACCGGGTCGATCTGCACCAGTCGGTTCGCTTCGCGCGCCGCTCGGACCGAGGCGCCAGCCAGTGGCTGCAGGCCATCGACCTCGGGACCAGCGGAAGCCTGGTGAGGTCCTGGTCGGTGGAAACCGGGGACAAGGGCGACTACCGCCCCGGGCAAGAGACGATTCGATTGGATGAGAAGCTCCCGCTCGGCGCCTACGTCGTCGAGGCAAGGAGCGGCGACGTGGCAGGTGGCGGCTCGATGCTGGCCTCGCTCCTGCCTGCTGGCGTTGTGGGCATGTATCCCCAATCCACTGAGACCGCGTCACGCGAGCTCGTTTTGGTGACCGACGCCTCGGTGGTCTTGAAGACTGCCGGCCAGAAAGGGCTTGTCTACTTCTCCGATACCTTTGATGGCTCACCCATCGCCGATGCCGACATCTCGCTATGGGAGCGGTACTACGACGGCAACGACTGGATCTGGCAGCAGAAGACCGCCTCCACAGACGACGACGGGCTGGCGCTTTTCCAGCTCAGTGTCTCCTCCAGCAACGTCGACCTCTACGTGGCGGCCGCGCGCAACGATCGCCAGGCCTTCAGCACGGGATCGAGCTACGACTACCGGCGCGGAGACGATGAGTGGCGCGTGTACGCGTTCACTGATCGGCCTGCCTATCGGCCCAATGAGACCGTGAGTTGGAAGTTCATCGCGCGCCGCTACGACGGTTCTGTATATACGACACCCGGTGGCGACACCATTCACTACGAGATCTACGATCCGCGCGGCACGAAGATCGAGGAGAAAGACATCGATCTGAGCGCGTTCGGGAGCGCCTGGGGCAAGCTGGACGTGAGCTCCACGATGCCGCTCGGCGAGTACCGCGTCAGCCTGCGAACTCGGCCAGGAAACGACTACATTGGCGACGCCACCCTCTTCCGCCTCGAGGAATACAAGCTGCCCGAGTTCAGGGTATCGATCAGTACGCCTGAAGAGGACGGCAGGAAGAAGGCATTTCGTCTTGGCGAACAGGTCGAAGTGGAGATTGCGGCCGAGTATTACTTCGGTGGCCCGGTTGCGGACGCCACCGTCGAGGTGCTCGTCTTCCAGAATCCCTTCTACCAGTGGTGGAGCCCGCACAGGGCCTATCCCTGGTTCTACTCCGACATGGACTCGCGGCCGTACGGATACGGCGGCGGCGGACAGGTGGTCAAACGCGAGGTCCTGGCCACTGATCCCGAGGGTCGCGCCAAGTTGGTGTTCGACACCTCGGCCAACGCTAACCAGGATTTCGAGTATCGCGTCGAGGCGCGCGTCACCGATTCGTCGCGGCGCGAGATTGTCGGCAGCGATACCGTGCGA
The DNA here is from genome assembly GCA_937922775.1 of uncultured bacterium. Classification (GTDB taxonomy): domain Bacteria; phylum Acidobacteriota; class UBA890; order UBA890; family UBA890; genus CALAKE01. Next base: position 2,827 of record CALAKE010000643.1, read on the forward strand.
GTGACGCGCCAGCGCTATTTCGTCTACTCGCGGCCGCGCCACAACCTCTACCGGCCACAGGATCTGGTCGAGATCGACATCAAGGCGCTGGATGCCAACCAGGAGCCCATGCAGGTTTCCGGCCAAGTCAGCTTGAGCCGCGACACCTGGCAGGAGATTTGGATCGACCCGCGGGGCCGGGAGGTGACGGGCGAGGCGCTACGGGCGGTTCAGCGACAGAACCCGAGCTTCCCCCTCGTCGACGACAGCACATGGCGGCTCAAGTTCCGTGGCTACGAGCACGACGAGATTCTCACGCGTTCGCTCGAGACGGACGATGAAGGCAATGCCGAATTTTCCTTCACGCCCGAGCGCGAGGGTTACTACCGCGTCGTCTGGGCCAGCACGGACAACGGCTCGCCGATCACCTCGGAAGCGATGGTGTGGGTGGCGACCACAGCGACCACCGAGCTCGGCTACCGGCACGGCGGCCTCGGCATTGTCGTCGACAAGGACACGTTCCGGGTGGGCGAGAAGGCGGCCGTGATGCTGACCGCTCCCTCCAACAATCGCTACGTGCTGTTCACCGTTGAGGGGGAGGATCTCTACGACTACCAGCTCGTGCACATGACCGGCACCGTGAAGCTGGTGCAGATCGACGTGGCCGAGAAGCACGTGCCGAACATATACCTGAACGGCACCATGGTGGCCGACCAGCAGATCTTCGTGGACACTCAGCAGGTCGTGGTGCCACCGACGCGTAACTTCCTCGAGGTCGAGGTTAGACCGGACCGCGAGGAACACCAGCCGGGCGAGGAAGGAACTCTCTCCGTGCTGGTGCGCGATCACAACGGCAATCCGGTCGCCGCCGAGATCGCCCTCGGCCTGGTTGATGAATCGACCTACTACATCCAGCAGGACTACGCTCCGGACCCGCGCCAGTACTTCTTCGGAATGAAGCGCTCGCAGCAGGTGCGGACCATGAGCAGCTTCCAGCAGAAGCGCTACGCGCGAATGGTCGAAGGCGACGATGGCCTTCTGGTCGACGCGCGTCAGCTCGAGCTTTCCCGACTGCAGGAGGCCGACGCTCTAACCGACGCCGAGCGCCGCGACTATGACCAGTTCGCGCGTAACGAGAGGATGAACATCGCCAGAAAGTCCATGGTCGGGGACGAGGGAGGCAGGTTCCGGGCCGTCGGCGGCGCTATGGCGGAGGCCGAGGAGGCCATGTACGCGCCGGCACCCGCCGCCAGAGCCATGGTCGCCACCGACGCCGCGCCCGCCCAGAGTGGGCAGGCGGGGCAGCCGGGGCAGGCCGCAATCCAGGTGCGCAGCGATTTCCGCTCCACCGCCTTCTGGCAGCCTGACGTAATCACGGGCAGTGACGGACGCGCGACGGTCAGCCTGACCTACCCTGATTCCCTCACGAGCTGGCGCGCCAACGCCCGCGTGGTCACGACTACCAGTCAGTTCGGTGTCGCCACCACCACGACCCGCACCAAGAAGCCGCTGATCGTGCGCTTGCAGGCACCCCGCTTCTTCGTAGTCGGCGACAAGGTCACCATCTCGGCCGTGATCAACAACAACACCGACGCCACGATGAGCGTGCAGCCAACGCTGCAGGCCGACGGCTTGGCCATCGAAGGTCCCGCAGGTGTTCTGGCAGCCGCAGACCGTACTGGGGAATACTCGGCCAATCAGGCAAGCCCCCCGATTTCCGTGGCTGCCAATTCCGAGACCCGTGTGGACTGGACAGTTTCAGTTGATCGTGCTGGCCCGGTGAGGCTTGCCGTGACGGCGCGCGGCGGCGAGCACTCCGACGGCATGGAGCGCGACTTCATTGCCCACGACCACGGCATCGAGAAGCTCATCGCCACCTCCGGCAAGTTGCGGGGCGACGACATCACGGCGCTCCTGAACATCCCGGCGGCGCGCCGCCGCGGTTCGACCCGC
>CALAKE010000644.1 GCA_937922775.1 uncultured bacterium
GCCCGGGAGGTGCTGCGGGATGACGAAAAGCCCCTCTCCGGCGTCGGGATCGGGTTCCGCCAGAAGCGTCGGCACGCCGCCCGCATCCGGCACGCTCCAGAGGCTGCTGTCCGTGAACACGATGTTGCCGTCCGTACCCCAAGAGGCACCCGCAAATGCAGCACCGGAGTAACTGGTCAGCAGCTGCGGCGGTCCACCTGACGTAGGCACCGTGTAGAGCTTGTCCTCAATCGCAAAGCCGATCCGTTGTCCATCAGGAGAAAAGAACGGCGCCTCGGCACCCTCTGTGCCCGCGATTGGCAAGACATCGAGCTGGTCCATGGACCGAAAGAAGAGCCGCTGTTCTTCCTCGGATATCCCAACGTAGACCACTTGGCGACCGTCGCGAGAAATCTCGATGGGAAGGATGATGCTGGCTGACTGGCCCTGCGGCAGGTCCCAGACGAAGCGTGTTGTCGCAGGGGCGGTTGCCGGTTCCTCAGAGGGGCGTATCCATGGCGAGATGGAGAGGGCTGCGACCCCGACCGCCACCGCGGCCAGGCTCCATGGGAGTACTCGACGCCACAGGGGAGGCTGCGCGACCACAGCGCTGGCTCCGGGCGGGCTCTCCGCCGGCTCACTGATGGCGCGCACGATCTCGATCCGAGCGTCGGCGATATGATGAAGCCTCTCGTGCGGGTCTTTCTCCAGGCATCGACGGAGCAGGACGTGGATCAGCGGAGGGGCGCCGCTCGGCACGGCGTTCCAGGCGGGCTCTCGTTCGACGATTGCGGCAAGAACGTCCGTGACGGTTTCTCCCTCGAAAGGCCCGCGCCCCGTGAGCATCTCGTAGAGAACACACCCGAAGGACCAGATATCAGTCCGATTGTCGAGCGGCATGCCTCGCGCCTGCTCGGGAGACATGTAGGCAGCAGTGCCGAGGATGACGCCGGCCCTCGTTGCGGCTGCCACCGTTGGCGATTTCGTCAGGTCGGGAGATACCTCCCGGGCCGCAGTCTCCGCGTCATCGCTCTTGGCCAACCCGAAAGCCAGCACCTTCGCCTGGCCCTCAGGGGTGATGAGCACATTCCCCGGCTTCAGGTCACGGTGGATGATCCCCTTCGCGTGGGCCGCCTCGAGGGCTTCGGCGATCTGGCGAGCGAAGGCGAGGGCTTTTACGGGCTCGAGCATTCCGCGGGAGAGCTTCGCGGCCAGGGACTCGCCCTCGACCAGCTCCAACGCCATGAAGCGCACACGAGTGCCGCCCTCGGCTTCCGCCTCCTCGAGCCCGTAGATGGTGGCGATGTTGGGGTGGTTGAGGGCTGCCAGGAGCTGGGCCTCGCGCTCGAGGCGTGCGAGCCGCTCTGGGTCGGCTGCCAGTTCCTCGGGCAGCACCTTGATGTCGACATCGCGCTTCAGGGTGGAGTCGTGAGCGCGATACACCTCGCCCATGCCGCCGGCCCCGAGCGGCTCGATGATCTCGTAGTGACCGAGAGTGCGCCCGACCATGGGGCTACCCCTGACCGAGAAACTCTGATGGTGGAATCTGAGCTAGAAACCTACTGCAAGAACTGGAGGGGAACAACGGGTGCAAGGCCGCGCCCGATCGCTGGAGCGACCCGGCGAGGCGGAGTCGTGGCTCACTACTCGAAGCCCATTCTGCGTTTCAGTTCCGCATACCGGGGGTCGTAATTGAGACGCTCGAAAGGAGGCCAGGTCAGGGCGAAGGCTACCGCGAAGAGGTTCTCTTCATAGGCCTGCTCAAAACGATCCAGGACTGTCTGGTGGTGACCGGTGAGCAGGTAGAGGGCCGACACCGCAAACGGGGGGAACATAGCGTCCAATTCCAAGGCTGGTGGCATCGTCTGAGTTTCGCCGGATCTCGCATGGCGAGCCGCCAGCTCCGTCAGGTGACGCAACTCCACGGGATCGTTGCCTGTGACCTCGGCCCACCGCCCTAGCTCGTTCTCCGCCTCGCCGAATTCACCCTCCGCAAGCAGCGTTATGGCGAGGAGGAGCCGGGTAGCGGGGAAGGTTGGTTCCAGCTCCAGCGTGCGGCGGTACTGGCGAATGGCAGCCTCGGTTTGTCCCGCGTGGTGGAGAACGAAGCCGACATCCTGGTTGATGATGAGGGATAGCGGGTCGAGCTCGAGTGCGGTGTTGATCTGGCCGACGGCCTCCTCATGTCGGCCGAGACGAGCGAGCATGTCCGCGTACCAGTGATGTGCTGTCGCGTATACGGGGCTGAGTTCGATGGCACGCTTGAATTCGCGCTCCGCGGCGTCCCACCTGAACTGCCACTCATACACCAGGCCGAGCGTGGCGTGAGCCTCGCCGAGCGAGGGATCCAGGTCGAGCGCTGCTCTCGCAGATTCTTCGGATCTGGCCAACCCGAGCTCATTCGAGTACTGCGACGAGAACCATGGCAGAAGCAAGTGGGTGTCGGCAAGCCCTGCATGCGCGAGCGCGTAGTCGGGGTCCAGAGCGATGGCCTGTTCGAAATGACCTACGGCCAACTCGAACCCCTCGACAGTCCGCTTGTTCCAGAAGAACCGCCCGAGCTGATACTGCTGGTAGGCTTCGAGATTCTGGGTGGGCTGCTCGCTCAACTGCAGTTGATCGGCCGGTGAAAGTGTGACATTTAGAGCCCCCGCAACCTGTTGGGCAACATTACTCCTGACATTGAATATGTGTTCTATCGACAGCTCGCGATCGTAGTCATTCGCCCACAGCTGTTCGTCCGTCTCGGGGTCGATCAGGCTCGCGGTGATTCGTACGCGATCCCCGGCGTGGCTCACGCTCCCGTCGATGATGTAGTCGACTCCGAGCTGTTGAGCCATCTCACGGTACCCGCCTCCCGCGCTGCTCGCCCGGCGGGCTGAGCCGTGCGCGATCACGGCAAAGTTGCCGATCTTCGAGATTTGGGTACTGATGTCGTGAGTGATGCCTTCGCTGAAGTACTCTTCCTCGTCGCCACCGAGGTTTTCGAACGGCAGCACGACGATCCGCGGGCGCTCCCCGGAGCCCGCGACGGTGACGGCGCCGACTCCCCATGGGACTCTCATCACGAGGTCACGCAGGTCGCCGACGTTCAGCGCTATGGCGGCCGTCAGGAGAACGAGGCTCAGTACGCCGACGGCTGCCAACGCGGAAAGACCTCGTTTTCGGCGGGCGGGCTTCGCCGAAGTCTCCGCGGCTGTGCCGGAGGTCAGCACCTCCTGGATCTCGAGACACGCATGGCTCATGTCTTGGAGGCGCTCGTCGGTCTCCTTCTGAAGGCTCTTCCTGATCAGCGCGCGAATGGCCGGCGACGTATCGTCGGGCAGCTCTCCCCATTCCGGGTCCCGCGCGAGGATTGCGGCCATGGTGTCGGCCATCGTATTTCTGAGGAATGCCCTTCGCCCAGCCAACATTTCGAACAGCACACACCCAAACGCCCAGATGTCTGTGCGCGGATCCACGGCCTGCCCCCGAACCTGCTCGGGGCTCATATAGGGGGCGGTGCCCATGAATGTGCCGGTGGCTGTGAGCTTGTTGAAATCGGTCGAAGCCTGGGTCAAGTCCGTGCCCTGGCCTAGCTGAAATGGCAACGCCAACCCGAAGTCCAGAACCTTCACCCGGCCCTCAGCACTCAGCATGATGTTGGCGGGCTTCAGGTCCCGATGCACGATTCTCTGCGCATGCGCCGCCTCGAGTGCATTGGCGATCTGCCGGGAGATCTCGAGCGACTCCTCCAGCGGGAGGGGGCCCGTGTCGAGCCGTGTGGCGAGGGTTTCTCCTTCGACCAGCTCCAACACCAAGAAACGAGTGCCCTCGGACTCCTCGATGCTGAAGATGGTGGCGATGCCTGGATGGTTGACCGCAGCGAGCATTTCCGCCTCCCGCCGGAAGCGGGCCATAGCCGTCTCATCGGATGCGAGGTGCGAAGGAAGCACCTTGATGGCGACATCGCGCTTCAAGGTAGTGTCGTGAGCGCGGTACACTTCTCCCATGCCGCCGGCCCCCAGCGGCTCGATGATCTCGTAGTGATTGAGAGTCTTGCCGATCACGCGTCTATTGCCCCACCGGTGCCAGTCGCAGCAAATCCTCGAACCAATTCTGGACGACGACGATGCTACGGGGTGAGGTGGCATCCCGCGATTCGTCACCCCCTGTGATCATCAAGAACCGCTCGCCGTCCGGAGAGACGTCATAGGACCTCCCGGGGCCTCCTAGATAGTACGACCCCTCCAGAATCCGGCTCGGTGTACCTGCTGAGAAGATGGGCTGCAACTCGACCGGCACGCTCATCAGTGCCCCATCCGGTGCACGGTAGAAAAGCTCTCGCCCGTTCCTCGCCCACGCAGGCTGCGCCCCGCCGTCGGTCGTGATCTGCCACAGCCCGTCCTCGACATTGGGAAACGGTCGCACATACACCTCGTCCCGTGCCGACTCGTTCGACTTGTACGCTAGCCACTGCCCGTCGGGAGAGATCTCCGCATTCAACTCG
>CALAKE010000645.1 GCA_937922775.1 uncultured bacterium
ATGTCCGAGAAGCAGTGGGACTCGGTCATCACCGTCAACCTCAAGGGGTACTTCAACTACAACAAGGCGGCGGCGATGGCCTTCAAGGACCAGAAGTACGGCAAGATCGTCAATATCTCGTCGATCAATGGTCTGCGGGGCAAGTTCGCGCAGGTGAATTACGCCGCCTCGAAGGGCGGCGAGATCGCCATGAGCAAATCGCTGGCGCGCGAGCTCGGCAAGTTCAACGTCAACGTGAATGTCGTCGCCCCGGGCATGGTCATGACCGACATGGCAGCGGCGATTCCTCCTGAGTTCCTCACCAAGGCGATGGAAGAGACGGTCGTGGGGCGGTTCGCGACGCCCGAGGAGTGTGCCGATGTCGTGGCGTTCCTCTGCTCCGACCGCTCGCGCCACGTCACAGGTGAGGTGATCAAGGTCGACGGCGGCCAATACATGTAGACAGGACGTGAGATCGTCATGAATAGAGTCGGAATCATTGGCATTGGACATGGCGTGTTTGGCCGCCGCAGTGACGCCACGGTCCAGGAGTTGGCCTTCGAGGCCTTCAGGGCGGCCATGCAGGATGCCGGAATCGACCGCGACGCGCTCGATGCGTCGGTCATCGGCTCCGTTCCGGAGTATCACAAACAACGCTCACTCGCCGGCGTGGTGCAGGAGTATCTGGGACTGGTGCCGCGACCCACGTGGCTTACCGAGGTCGCCTGCGCGTCAGGCAGCGCGGCGATCCGCACCGGCTGGATGGGCATCAAATCCGGCTTGCACGACGTGGTGGCCGTTATCGGTTGTCAAAAGATGACCGAGCTGTCGACGCCAGAGATCCTGGCGCTCATGGGGCGAGTCGGAGAGGTGCAGTGGGAGTCGGGTTTCGGAACGACGTTCCCCGCCTACTACGCGCTCTTCGCGCGGCGCCACATGCACGAGTTCGGCACAAGCCGCGAGAACTTGCTCCAGGTCGCAGTGAAGAACCACCACTACGGCGCCAAGAACCCCATGGCGCTGTTCCGCAAAGAGATCACGCTGGAGAAGGCGCTGGCCTCGGAAGAGGTGGCGACACCCTTCCAGGTGTACGACTGCTGTGCCAACGCCGACGGCGCCGCCTGCGTGATTCTCGCCAGCGAGGAGAAAGCGACGGAGCTCTCCGACAAGCCGGTCTGGCTCGATGGCATGGGTTGCGCGAGCGCCAGCATGTCGGTGCTTCGGCGCCCGAGTCTCACGGGGTTGCCCAGCGCCCAGCAGGCATCCTCGATGGCCTATGAGATGGCCGGGGTAACGGCCGACGACATCAAGGTAGCGGATGTGCACGATTGCTTCACGGTTGCCGAAATCATGGCGTACGAAGACCTCGGCTTCTGCCCGAAGGGCGAGAGCGGCCGGTTCATCGAAGAGAAGCAGAGCTACATCGGCGGCAAGGTGGCAGTCAACGTGGACGGCGGCTTGAAGGCCAAGGGCCACCCCATCGGCGCCACCGGCGTTTCGATGACCGTCGAGATCGCCAAGCAGCTCCGGGGCGAGGCGGGTGAGCGTCAGGTTCCTGACGCCGACGTGGGTCTGACCCACAACGTCGGCGGCATCGGCCAGTACTGTTTTGTCCAAGTTCTGAAGAAGGATTGAGCGATGTTCAAGTGGTTTGGGAAGGTCAATTTCACACCGTTCACGAAGGTCACCGACTTCGCCCGCCACCTCAAAGACGGCTACTTCATGGGCTCTCGATGCAAGGAGTGCGGCACGACGTCGTTTCCACCGCGCGCCGACTGCGAGGAGTGTATGAGCCCCGACTTCGAGTTCGTCGAGGTTACGGGCAAGGCGACTCTCAACACCTACACCAAGATCGTCGCGGCGCCGACCGGATTCGACGAGGTAGCGCCCTACATCGTCGGGGTCGTAGATCTCGAAGAGGGTGGCAGGGCCCTCGCCTGGTTCGGCGAGACGATCGCCGAGGACGAGATCGAGATCGGCATGGAGCTGCAGATCGTGCCGCAGATCTTCGACGAGATCGAGGACATCAAGGTCTACTACAGCCTCGAGAAGCCGGGCACGACCTGGTCGAAGGTGGAGGGAGGAGGGGCAGCGTAATGACGGTCGCTGTGAAGGTGGAGGACGGGATCGGTACCCTGACGCTGAACAACCCTCCAGTCAACATTCTGACACGTGCCGTGATGGGGACCTTCCGCGAGGAGATGGCGAAGCTCGCGGCGGAGCCCTCATTGCGTGTGCTCGTGCTCTTGGCCGAGGGAAAGCACTTCTCGGCGGGTGCCGACGTCGGTGAGCACATGCCTCCCGAGTTCGAAGAAATGATCCCCGAGTTCATCGATACCATTGCCGCGATCAACGCGTTTCCCGTGCCGGTGATCGCGGCGGTCCGCGGCCGCTGCCTGGGCGGAGGATTCGAGCTGATTCAGCCGGTGGACTTGGTGGTCGCAGGGGAGGGTGCTACATTCGGCCAACCCGAAATCCTGCTGGGGGTGCTGCCACCGGCAGCTTGCGCTCTGCTCGAGGAGCTGGTCTCGTCCGGCCTAGCGGCCGAGATCGTGTTCACCGGCGATTCGATTACCGCACAGCAGGCTTTCGAGGCCGGACTCGTCAGGCGTGTCGTGCCGGACGATGAGGTGGAGGGAGAGGCTCTCGAGCTCGCCGGGCGGATCGCCCGGCACAGCGCCGCGGCGCTGCGCTCCGCGAAGCGCGCGCTACGAGGCGGCTCGGCGGCGCGTCGTGCCGATGCGCTCCTGCAGGCTGGCGATATCTACGTCGGCGAGCTCATGCAGACTGAGGACGCCGTGGAAGGTCTGCGCTCGTTCCTGGAGAAACGCAAGCCTGAGTGGAAGCATCAATGAGCGATAACCGGGTGTTCCCCGAGTGGCTGGGCAGGGAGCTCGACGACGTTCTGTACGAGTGCCGCGAGCTACTCGAAGACACCAGCTTTCCAACGGTGGCCCGCTGGCGTGAGGCCGGCGGCAAGGTGGCCGGGCACTTCCAGGTCTACTTCCCGGAAGAGATCGCCCACGCGGGTGGCCTGCTGCCGTTCAAGATGCGCGGCGCTACGGTAGAGCCGGTGCATTCCGACTCGCGCTTCGGCTCATACCTCTGCTCGATCATCAAGACCTCGCTCGAGCTCGTTCTCAACAAGAACATCGAGCTCGATCTGTTCGTGACCCACCCGATCTGCGACGCGGCGCGCAACCTGGCCGGCATTTGGGGCCGGAACTACGACTACCCGTGCCAGATTCTCTACCTGCCGCAGAACGCCAACTCCGGCCATTCGGCCACCTACCTGCGCGGCGAATACGACCGCCTCCGGCGCACGCTCGAAGAGGTTGCAGGTCGTCCGATTACCGACGAGGACCTGCGCAGCTCGCTGGCCGTCTTCAACGAGAACCGCTCCCTGCTCAGGGAGCTGTATGCAATTAAGCGCGAGACCCCGTGGTTGGTTTCGGCCGAGGATGCATACGTGCTGGTGGCGCTCGGAGGCTTGTTGCCTCGCGAGGAGCACAACGATCTGCTTCGCGCCGTCTTGCCGAAGATCCGTGAAGGCTCGGCGAAGCGTCAGGATCGGATGAGGGTGGTTTTCGAAGGGGGCTTCTGCGAGCAGCCACCACTGGACATGATCCGTGCCATCGGTCGCTCCTGCTACGTTGTCGACGACGACCTGCTGATCGGCCTGCGCTGGATCCTGGAGGACGTGCCGGCGGAGGACGACCCGCTCCACAGCCTGGCGGAAGCCTATCTGGAAAGCTCGTCGTATAGCCCCGTGCAGCACGACCTTAGAAAGCCCAAGGAGAAGATGTTGCTCGAGCGGATCGAGCGAGCGGGCGCCGAGGCCGCCATTGTTACGGCGGCCAAGATGTGCGAGCCGGGCCTCGAGGAGCAGGTTGCCTACACATACGCGCTCGATGAGGCGAACGTTCCGTATTTCGTCAGTGAGTTCGAAGAGAACATGAGCAACTTCGAGCATCTGCAGATCCAGCTCGAGACCTTCATGGAGAACCTGCTGTTCGATTGAAAGTTGTAGGACCGAGAAGAGAGGGACTTGATGGATGACGACCTAGGACTCGACGGAACGATTGTCGGGCGCGGCAACAAGGATGGGGCCCAGCTATTCAGAACCTGGTTCGAGGGGCTCAGCGAGGCCGCCGAGCAGGGTAGGGGGGCCGCGTATGTCTTCGTCATGGGCAGCATGTGTGAGCTGCTGCAGGTCTTCGATCTTCCGGTCGTGTTCCCCGAGATCAACTCGTTGCAGACAGCGGTGCGCCGCGTCGCGCACGAGTTCCTGAGCGAGGCCGAGGACTATGGCTACTCGCCCGACATTTGTGGCTACGTCAAGGCCGACGTTGCTGTGCAGCTGCGCGGTGGCGAGCACCCGATGGGTCGTATCCCGAAGCCGTCGATTGCCGTCTACACCAACGCCTGCAACACCTACATCAAATGGGCCGAGATCTGGGAGCGGATGCACGACACCCAGATCTTCACGCTGGACGTGCCCGGATCACGCGCTGCGGGCAAACAAACATGGCCGGGCGATCCCGACTTCGAGAATGATCGCGCGTACGTATCGGCCCAGATCAAGGAGCTGATCCCGATTTTGGAGCAGGTCTCGGGCGTGAAGTTCGATATCGACCGGCTGCGCGAGTCGTTACGCTACGCCAACGTCATGAGCGCCGCCTGGGCGCGGGTGCTAGAGCTCAACCAGAGCACCCCGTCGCTGTTCAACGCGCTGTCGGACGGCACGATCTACCTGGGCGTTGCGAACGGCTTTCGTGGCGCTGAAGAGGGAGCCCGGTACTTCACCGAGCTCGTCGAGGAGATGGAGTACAAGAGCGAGCACGGCATCGGCACGCTCACCGACGAGAAGTACCGGCTGCTCTTCGTGGGAGTGCCCTGCTACCCGATCTTCCGGCGCTTCACCGAGCTGTTCACCGAATGGGGTGGGACCTTCGTCGGCTCAACCTACCTCTGGTTCGCCTCGGGTGGCTCCAACCTCGGTTTCCAGTACGACCTCGACGATCCGATCGAGAGCCTCGCGGAGGGGGTCCTGGTCAGCGTTCGCGATGCCATGGACAGCATGTTCTTCCAGACCGACATGTTGGCCGAGATGATCGACGACTACGGCGCCGACGGCGTCGTTTATCACCCAATCAAGAGCTGCCGGACCGTCTCCACCGGCCTGGCCGACAACCGGCGCGCGCTGATGAAGGCGACCAACATTCCGAGCCTATTCATCGAGTCGGACCTGATGGACCGCCGCGTGGTATCCGAGGCGCAGCTCAAGAACCGCGTCGACGCCTTCTTCGAAGGACTGGCGTCGCGCAAGCAGCAAGCAGTAATCAGCTAAAAAGCAACACGGCAGCGAAAGGCAGCTAATGGCGTATGCAGCAGGCGTGGATGTAGGTTCCACGCAGACCAAGGCAGTAATCATCAACGAAGACAAGCAGATCGTCGCTCGCGCTCTGACCGAGACGGGCGCGAACGTCATTCGCGCCGCCGAAAACGCGTTCCAAGAGGCGTTGCGCAGTGGCGACCTCCGCGAGGAAGAGGTCGAATACGTGATCGGCACCGGCTACGGCCGCTACAAGGTCACGTTCGGCAACGCCCAGGTTACCGAGATCAGCTGCCACGGCCGTGGTGCCGTCCACATGTTCCCCGCCACGCGGACCGTCGTCGACATGGGGGGGCAGGACACCAAGGCCATTAGTGTCTCTCCCGAGGGCGAAATCGTCGACTTCTGCATGAACGACAAGTGTGCCGCCGGCACAGGAAGGTTCCTGGGCGCCGCCTCGAAGGCGCTCGACATTCCCCTCGACCAGCTCGGCCCGACCGCGCTCAGCGGCGAGCGGGCGGTGCAGATCAGCACCACGTGTACCGTATTCGCCGAATCCGAGGTGCTCTCCTGGCTCGGTAAGGGGAAGAAGATCGAGGACATCCTGCTCGGGGTGCATCGCTCGATTGCTACCCGCTCCGCCGGCCTCCTCCGACGTGTCGGGGTTGAAGAAGAGGTGACCTTCACAGGGGGCGTAGCGAAGAATCTCGCGATGATCGAGACCATCAACGAGCGCCTCGGCCTGAAGGTCAACGTCAGCGACGACTCACATTTCATGGGCGCCTTGGGTGCCGCGCTGTTCGGGCTGGATCACATTCTGGCGAGCCGGGCTCCGGTTTTGGCGACACAGGACGGATCATGACGTACACCGCGGGAATCGATGTCGGTTCGACCTACACCAAGGCGCTGATTCTGGGCCCCGACGACAAGATCGTGGGGCGTGCCATGCAGCCGACCGGCTTCAAGCTGGCGGAGGCGGCTGAGAAGACCTATCAGGAGGCCATTGCCGAGGCGGGGCTGAAAGCCGACGACGTGGCCTATCTCATAGCCACCGGGTACGGCCGCCATCAGGTGACGATCAGCGACCTGCAGGTCACGGATCTCACCGCTGCCGCGCGCGGCGCCCACTTCTTCTTCCCGGGGACCCGCACCATCCTCGATGTCGGCGGCCAGACCATGAAGGCGACCCGCTTGGCCGATGGCGCCAAGGTCAAGTCGTTCCGTCTCAACGACAAGTGTGCTGCCGGCACGGGCGCGTTCCTGGAGAAGACCGCGCACTACATGGGCTACTCGACCACGGAGATCGGACCACTGGTGTCCACGTCCAAAGACAAGATGCCGATCTCGGGCGTCTGCGCGGTTTTTGCTGAATCCGAGGTGATCAACCACCTGTCGCAGGGGGTGGCGCCCGCCGAT
>CALAKE010000646.1 GCA_937922775.1 uncultured bacterium
CAAGCGTCACTTTCGCGTGACCGGAACCGGCGTCAAAGCTCTGCGGGAGTCGCACGAGGCCATGCAAGGCCTGCGTAGCGGGCTCGAGGAAATTCTGGAGAAGTCATGAGCTCGAGCCGGCGTCGGGGCTCCCTGCTACCGAGTCCCCCCAAGCTGCCACAGCTCCTCATCCGCCTGTTCGTGCCGGGCGGCGAGGTCTGCGAGGGGATCCTCGGAGACCTGCAGGAAGAATATGAGGTGGCAGCGGAAAGATCCCTGCGTCGCATCGCCGCACGCCGCTACTGGTGGTCGGCGCTGTCGCTCGGTAGCGGCTTCCTGACCGAGTCGATTCGTCTCGGACTGGCCCGGCTCCGGCCCAAGAGACAACCAGGCGCTCGCACGACAGGCAACAGATTCCGAGGAATCCCCGCTCCCCCGCGAGGAGACTCCATCATGAAGACATCCCTGCAAGATCTCCGCTACGCCTTCCGCACGCTGGCGCAGCGACCCGCCTTCACCTCGGTCGCGGTGCTGACCCTGGCACTTGGCATTGGCGCCACCACCGCGATCTTCACGCTGGTGGAAGCCATCGTCATATCTCCCCTACCCTTCGAGGACCAGAACGACCTCGTGGTCTTCGGGCATACGGCCCCGGCCCTCGGCGTGGGCAACGCTGCTCAGTGCGCCGCTTGGCACGTGACCTACGATGAGGAGGCAAGTGCCTTCGAAGACATCGGGATGTTTTGGCAGACGTCCGCGGCCATTACCGGTGATGTCAATCCTGAAGAAGTGCGCGTCATGTACGCCACCGGTGGCACATACGTTGCCCTACGCCTGCAGTCCGTGGTGGGCCGACTTCCCACTCGCGCGGATGACGCGCTGGACGCTCCCGCCCTCGCCTTTCTCGGCCATGCCTACTGGCAAAACAACTACGGCGGCGACCCGAGCGTGCTGGGTCAGACCATCCAGGTCGATGGCACCACGCGAGAGATCGCCGGCGTATTGCCGGCGACGCTCCGAGCCCTGGGGCAGGACCCCGCCGTCATCATGCCGCTGCCCATCGACCAGAGTGGGCTCTTCGTCGGCAACATCGGTGCGGGCTCGGTGGCCCGGCTACGTGATGGAGTCAGCCTGGAGCAGGCGGAGGCCGACCTCGCGCGTGTCATGCCGATGGCATGGGAGAAATTTCCCGGCGGTCCGGTTGCGGACTGGGACCGGCCTGCCGACTGGACCGCGTTTCTCACTCCCCTCAAGGAGAACCTGGTCGGCTCGGTCGCCAACACCCTCTGGGTGTTGCTTGCTGGAGTCGGAGTGGTCTTGCTGATTGCCTGCGCCAACGTCGCCAATCTCTTCCTGGTACGAGCCGAGGGCCGAACCACCGAGATGGCAGTGCGGACGGCCATCGGCGCCAGCCGCAGCCGTATCGGCTGGGAGTATATGAAGGAGAGTGTCGCGCTCGGACTCCTGGGCGGCCTTGTGGGATTGCCCCTTGCCGTTGGCGGGCTGCGCGTCCTGGTATCACTGGCGCCAGGGTGGTTGCCGAGGATCGAAGAAATCTCCCTGAGCCCCGCGGTGTTCCTGTTCGCGCTCGCCGTCTCTCTTCTTACCGGCCTATTCTTCGGTGTCTTTCCGGTTGTCCGCCACGGTCGCCGTAACATCGTCGATGACCTCAAGCAGGGCGGCGCGACCAGCATGGCCGGCACAGGCCGAAACCGAGTCCAGAACGCACTGGCAGTGAGCCAGATGGCGATGGCGCTGGTGCTTCTGGTCGCATCCGGCCTCATGGTGCGCAGCTTTCAGTCGCTGCAGAACGTCGACCCGGGCTTTCGCAACCCGGAGGACATCCTGGCCCTGCGAATCAACATCCCGGCCAGTGAGGTACCGGATAGGGATGAAAGGGCGGCCACCCACGAGCGCATCGTTCACCGCCTGACCGAAATCCCCGGAGTCGACTCTGTCGGGCTCGCGCTCGACGTACCCATGGACCGGTGGCGCAACTTCAACCCGTTCTTCGTCGAGGGTGTTGATCCGCCAGGCGGGGGGGCGGCTCCAACGCGTCGCCACAACTGGATTGGTGCGGACTACTTCGAGACCTTGCAGATCCCATTGCTCGCCGGCCGCGCTTTCACCTGGAACGATGTTCACAACCGGTTCCGCGGGGCCATTCTGTCGGAGAGCCTGGCGCTCGAGTACTTCGGCTCCGCTCAGGAGGCCATCGGCCAAAGGGTCGCCGCCCGACCTGATCCCCCGATCTGGTACGAAGTGGTGGGTGTGGCCGCAGATGTCCGCTACGACGGAATGGGCCAACCCCCTCCCCGGATCGTCTACTGGCCTCAGGTCACACTGGCGTTCTGGCAGGGGATGGAGGCCGACCGTACCAATAGCTGGAATTACATGGGCTACGCGATCCGCTCGAATCGGGTTGGCACCCCAGAGTTCTTCGAAGAGGTACGAGAGGCGGTGTGGTCCGTGAACCCAAACCTGCCGCTTCGCGACGTCTTCCCTCTCACCGAGCTCATGGCCCAGTCCGTGGATCAAACATCATTCACCATGCTGCTGCTGGCCACGGCGGCGGCGGTGGCGCTCATTCTCGGATTGGTGGGTGTGTACGGCGTGGTGTCGTATGCCGTCAGCCAGCGCAGCCGCGAGATGGGTATGCGCATCGCTTTGGGGGCCGAGGCAAGACACGTCGAGGGCATGGTGCTGCGCCAGGGGCTCACCATCTTCGTCCTGGGGGCAGCGATAGGGCTAGGCCTGGCTTACGCCCTCACCCGCCTCATGACGGGCTTGCTCTTCGGAGTGAACCCGGTCGATCCCGTCACGTATGCCATCGTCCCGCTGGGCTTGCTGGCCGTCGCGCTACTGGCCTCCTACATCCCGGCTCGACGTGCGGCACGGGTGGACGTAATGGAGGCCTTGCGGCGGGAGTAGGCTGTCACGGCGTCAGGGCTGTCACGGCCTAGAGGATACCCCTGGCAGCGCGACCGGGGGGAAGCCGTGGCCCACTGGGATGCCGAGGCCCGCTGAAACGCGTAGCCAATCTCCTATGGCAGAATGCTCGTTGAGATGTGCCAGGTGCGTTGAAGGCCATTCACTGCGGATCGCCTCCTCCTGGCCATACCACTTCGATGAGGTGAGTGTTCGATGAATCGCTACTTGACGGGCGGAGTCGTGGGTATTGTGCTGGCGATCGCCGTGCTGTGGAGCACCGGGATGCTCAGGATCGGATCGGACGACCTTGCCGGAGATCTTGCCGGCGAAACCGAAGGCGTGGCGGGCAGCGGAGGCGCAGCGGACAGTCCCGGCCCTGCAGCGGGCGGCGGATATGGAGCAGACAGCGGAGCAGGAGCAAGTGGCACGGCCGCGGAAGAGGAGCCAGCCCTCTACGACGGCCCCTATGTATTCTGGAGTGGCGAGGATCTTGCGTACGTCGGCTCGATTTGCGGCGACAGCGCAATTTTCGAGACCCGTCAACCAGGGGCCGACGGCACCCTCACATTCACCGACCCGTGCGCTCCGGAGCATGCCTACGAGATCACGGCCGCGGCGCCTGCGATCGAGGCCGCGGAATTCGAAGGCGGCCAGGCCATCTTCGCGGTGAGCGATGTCGAGGGCAACCTCGATGAGCTCCTCGTCCTGCTGCGGGCCGGAGGCGTGGTCGACGAGCACGGTCGTTGGGCCTGGGGAGAAGGTCGCCTCGTCTTTGTGGGTGACATGGTCGATCGTGGGGACCAGGTCACCGAGGTGCTCTGGTACGTCCACCAGCTCGAGCCACAGGCACTCGAGGCCGGTGGGCGAGTACATGTCATCCTCGGCAACCACGATGCGATGCTGCTTTACAACGACGATCGCTACGCCGACGAGAAGTACAAGCTCGTGGCGCCTAAGTTTCGTGCCTCACTGTCGGGTTTGTACGGCCCCAGCACGGAGCTCGGCCGCTGGCTCCGCACCAAGCCCACGATCCTGCGCATCGGCGAAGTCTTGTTCGCACACGGAGGAGTGTCGGGCGAGCTCGTCGAGTCGGGGCTCGATCTCGAGGGCGTCAACGACGCCATCCGGCTGGGGGTGGATGAGCCCTGGCGCACCCGGGCTCCGGGAACCCTGCAAATGCTGTTTGGCTCGAGCGGCCCGCTCTGGTATCGGGGCTATTTTCGTGACGAAGAGTTGGGGACTGAGCAGGTCTCTAGTGCTCTCTCCGCCTTCGGCGCCAACAAGATCGTAGTGGGACACACCGTCGTCGAAAGCCTGGAACGGCTGCATGACGGGGTCGTTTTCGGGATCGACGTGACGTTTACTGACGGCGACGCGGTCGAGGGTCTGTTGATCGAGGAAGGGCGATTCTACCGCGTCGATGCCCAGGGCCGTGTGTCGCCGCTATAGAGAGCGGCAGAGCCCTTTGGGCCAGGTGATATGCTCGGCCGAT
>CALAKE010000647.1 GCA_937922775.1 uncultured bacterium
ACTGGCACACAATTGACCAACGCACTACGATCCCTGTCCAGCCACTGAGCACGTGCAGTACTTTGCGAGCTGGACACATTGCACCCACTCGATCGATCTCGGATCTTCCCCGAGCCGGAACTGCCCAACGCGGCCGACCTGCTGGCTGAGGGTCGGAACCTGGCGCGAACTGCAACCGTCGGCCTCTGCCCGTTCCTGACCGAGAACGGTGTCGATTCCGAGAGTGAATACAAGCTGAGACAGATGGCCGGCGGGCACCTCATGTTTCATGCTCAGTTCGGCTATCGCAGCCCGGAGAAGAGCTGCAGGGCCTGGTCGGAGATCTACGACCAGCTGGCCGCGTCCGGCTACCTCGTGGACAGGTATGGCATCTGTCTGGACTGGAGCATGGGATACCCGATCTCTCAGCGGGATGCCATGCCCCGGGGCACCGGCCTCATCCTCGAGTCACCCGAGGATTTCGTCGCGCTGACCCAGGGAGCGCCGGTGGCGCCCCACTTCGGCGACTTCGTCATCGGCACGCCAGCTTCGGTGGAAAATACCGCGGCCGCGCTGGCAGCGGGCTCGACCAGTATCGGCAACCTCGGGCAGTACTTCACCTTCCGCATGCCTCACCACGATGACGATGTGGGCACGACGGCTGAAACTGTCAAAGCCCTCGCCCTCTGTGCCGCACAGCCCATCGAGATCCTGATTCACTCCAATCTGGACGATGGATTCGCAGCCATGTTCAGCGATCTGGCTTGCGGCATTGGCGCCGTTCTCATCGAGCGGATGATCGTCGATGAGCTGATCGGTGGGCGGGTCACACACTGCTACGGTCACGTCTTCTCGGATCCACTCACCCGGCTGGGCTTTCAGAGAGCGCTGGCCCGGGTAACCGACACACCGGGCAGCATGATCTACGGCAATACGACCATTTTCGTCTCCAGTGAAGTGGAGAACTACGCCAATCTGGCCAGCTATCTGATGGTCGATATCCTCGGACAGCGCACGATGCCCACCGGGCATGGCCTCAACCCGGTACCCGTTACCGAAGCCCTCCGGATACCCGAGATCAGTGAAATCGTGGACGCCCATCTGTTCGCAAACCGGTTGGCTGAGCGCTGTGGTGGGTTTGAGTCGTTGATCGATGTCGAGGCCGCGGAGGAGATCGCCGGCCAACTGGTCGCGGGTGGCGAGCGATTCAAGGAGAGAGTGATCTCAGGCCTGACCACTGCGGGCATCGACGTCGACGATCCCTTCGAGCTCTTGCTGTCGATTCGTCGTATCGGAGCGCGGCGCCTGGAAGAGATGTGGGGACCCGGGGAGCCGCAGGAGGGCACCCTGTGCAACCGTAGACCTGTCGTGCGAGCAACGACAGTAGCCGCCCTGGAGGCGCAGAGCGACGGCGTATTGGCCGCAATCGCACCGGAGGCGGCGAAGGCCATACGGGAGGCGGGATACACCGCCTGTGTCACGAGCACCGATGTTCACGAATACGGCAAGATCCTCGTCGAAACCGTCCTGGAGCGGCTCGACGTGAACGTCGTGGACGCCGGAGTGAGCGCCGACCCGGACGCCGTCGCGGAAAGGGCAGTGGCCGAGGGAGCAGATTTTGTCGCGGTCAGTACGTACTGCGGTGTGGCACTCGACTACCTGAGGACGCTGCGTCAAGAGATGGCAGCAAGGCGATTGCGGATACCAATCTTTATTGGTGGCAAACTCAACCAGGTTCCCGACGACGGGTCGTCGAGCATCCCCATCGATGTGACAGAGCAACTCGAAGCACTCGAGGCCTTCGCCTGCTCCACCGTGGAAGAGATGCTGCGAGAGCTCGCAGCCATAGCTCTCGACTGAACTGTCGCGGGCCGGCGCCTACTCAGAGCCCGTGCGTCGCGTTTCAGACGCAAGACTCACGATATATACCATGAGTGTGGAGCAAATGAACGCGGGGATGAGCTCGTAGATACCAGTAACATCTCTGAAGAACAGCTTCCATATAATCGTGACAAGTGTTCCCGACACCATTCCGGAAATAACGCCATATTTAGTGGTCTTGGTCCAGTACAAAGAAAATATAAGCGCTGACCCGAATGAGGCGCCAAGCCCCCCCCAAGCGAAAAGCACAAGCCAGAAGACGAGATCTGAGGCAATATATGCGAGAACCATCGCCACAATTCCCGTAATTACGACAATAATGCGGCTCATTCGTAATTTATGGGATTCCGCAATTTCAACATCAGCGCGGACGATCTTCTCGTAGATATCTCGAACGACCGTGGATGCAACCACCAGCAACTGGGAGTCAGCGGTCGAGAGTATCGCCGCGAAGACACCGCCGATCAGTAAGCCATAAAGAACCGGACCGAAGTACTCGGCTGACAGCACGAGATAGATCATCTCGGGGTCTTGCTCGGGAAGGGAAGACTGCAGCGGAACCATCGCGCGGCCGAGAAGGCCGAGGAAAACGGCGCCCCAGCCAAGCACGATATTCCAGAAGGTGCCGACGAAGGTGGCGAAGGCGAGGTTGTCTGGATTGTCAATCGACATGTAGCGCACGACGATGTGCGGCTGGCCGGGAGAACCGAGGCCGATGCCTACAAACCCAATGATCACACCGGCACCAAGAGACAGTGGATCGACCAAGGCTGGATCGAGGCTGTAGAGCGTGTCGAGGAGGGCCCGATATCCGCCAATCTTCACGAGGCCGATAATGGGCACAATCACCAATCCGAAGATCATGATGAGCGCGCGGATTGCGTCATTGTAAGACACGGCCAGATAGCCGCCGAGTGCTACGTATATCAAAATCAAGATCACGGATATTAAGAGCGATATACCAATAGGTATGTTCAGCGCGGTACTCAGCGATTTGGCGCCGGCGTTGAATTGTGCAGCCAGATAGGCGGTCATGAAAATGACAATAATGAGGGCCCCGATAATTCTTATTAAATGACGGGTGTCGTTATACCGGGATTCAAAATAATCCAATAGCGTGAGCGAGTTGAACCGCTCAGATTGTATTCGCAGCCGGCGTCCGACATATACGAACTGGAACATCTCCACGATTGAAGTGCCAACCATCGCCCACGCTGCACCTGTGCCGAGTGTGTAGGCCATTCCGCTAAGACCGAGCACGAGCCAGGAGGACCGCCCGGAGGAGACGGCAGAAAGAGCAACGACAATCCGGTCGACAGCTCTACCTCCGATCAGGAAATCGGACTGATCCTTGGTGCGCCTCAGCGTCAGAAAGCCCACGAAGATCGGCAAGAGGAGCGTAAGGACGAAGATGCCCAGTGCCAGGGGGTGACTGAGTTGGTCATAGGGCGACATGAATCAGCTCTTTGCTGGCCGGTTCAGCAGGTAGATGACGAATGAAGCGGCGACAATCAGGAGCGGGAGGAGTAGCAACAGAAGATGTGCTCTTACCATATTTCCCTGGTGATCCGTGCTGGCCTCATGTGAGTGATTCAGGCCGAGGAGGCTGGTGCATTCGTCACCTATGAGGAGGCGAAAGAGGCAGATCTCTCGGTTCCCCGGCGAATTGCCTCGGAGACGGCCTGAGAGAATTGGAAGCTGGCCAAAGTCGAGAGGCAAGCTTCCGAAACGCCTCCCGCGGGCGCTGCATGGTCAATAAGGCCGTCGAGTCCGTCCATGTTCCGCTTCCAGACCTCGAGCGACCCCGCAATCGTATGCAAAACGATTCTCGTCGATGTGGGACGGTCGAGTCCTGCCAGAATTCCGGCATCGATCATGGATTGAATGAACAGGTAGACGTTGACCGGCGTACTCAGCGCGGTCATGACGTCCACGTTCTGTTCCTCCATCTCCACACGTTCGCCCATGGGGGCGAAAAGCGCGAGGATTTCCTCTTTCTGCGCTCTGCTCACGTAGGAGTTGAACGCAAGGGCAATGACGCCAGAGCCCGTCTGGCTTTGAGGGTTGGGTAGCGCTCTGACGACGGGCAGCTCAGGAGACAGACGAGAGTACTGCCGCATGGTGATACCAGCGGCGACGGTGACGATGAGACGATCGGCCCACATATCAGCGTCGGGAAGCTCCGACGCGAGCTCGGAAATGACCTCTTCGACCACGTGTGGAAGAACATTGATGAACACGAAGTCGCCGCGCGTCACCGCGGAGACATTGTCAGGTACCGTGTGGACCCGGAAATTGTCTGACAAGTACCGCAGCCGCTCCAGGCGTGGATCGCTTACGACAAACTGGTCCGGCGCCATGGTTCGGGTATTCAGAAGTACCGTGAGAATCACCTCTGATATATAGCCGCCGCCAACGAGAGCTAAGGTCCGTTCGTGAAGAGGCATGACAAATCTCCCGGATAGTGGCTCTCAATCAGGAGGAGCCACCGGACTCAGCGGGACTGCCAGCGCCGAGATGCCCTGGTCCCTACTGCACATCACTTGGTAACGCAGCCGGGCGGCCCTGACAAGGGTGTCCTCACTCTGACCCGGGCCGCCGTGGGGTAGCTCTCGCAATCGAGCAGACGCCGGTCACGTTTCGCGAGGTCGCATGCAAGAGTAGGATTCCTCCCGACATCGACGAGTCGTACAACCCGCCTGGAGCCAAGTTATGCGCACCATCTCGGTCGTCACCTGTTTCCTGCTGCTCCTGTCCGGATCCTCGATTTCCTGTGCCGCCAGCACATCTTCTTCTAGCCAGGAGGAAGTGCCGCCTCCCCGGGAGGACGTGGATCCTTCCCTGACCGAAGTATGGGAGCCTGAGCCCGCCAAGATCGATCCGGGGAACGCGGCGGAAGCCCCATCCGACGCCATCGTGCTATTCGATGGAACAGACCTTTCGGAGTGGGAGGGGGAGGACGGCCCGCCGGCTTGGGAAGTCAGGGACGGGGTGCTCACCGTGGTTCCGGAAACCGGCACTCTCAGGACGAAAAGAGCTTTCGGTGACGTGCAGCTCCACCTGGAATGGCGCACCCCCACGGAGATTGTTGGCGAGGGGCAAGGAAGAGGCAACAGCGGCGTCTACTTGATGGATCTCTACGAGGTGCAGATTCTCGACTCGTACGACAATCGCACCTACTCGAACGGCCAGGCCGGCAGCATTTACAAGCAGTTCATTCCCGAAGTGAACGCTTCACGACCTCCTGGCGAGTGGCAGAGCTACGACATCATCTTCTCGGCGCCCAGGTTCGATACGAGCGGGGCCCTGGTCCGGCCGGCCACGATGACCGTCCTCCACAACGGCGTCCTGATCCAGAACCATGTCACGCTACTGGGTCCCACCGCATACCGTGGAGAACCCGAGTACAAGGCTCATGCCGCCAATCTACCCCTCACCCTGCAGGACCACACGAATCCGGTCAGCTTCCGTAACATCTGGGTCCGAGAACTGGAAGATTAAGCTCCATTTCGGGTTCCGTTGAGGGGTGGGTCTGTGCCACCATTTTCGCTGGGGGCCCTCTCGATCAATGGTCGAGTTGCGGCAGGCGGGGGGAATTGTGGGTGTTTCGACCCCAGATTTGCTTCGGGTGGCAATTATCGGCGGCGGTCTCGCCGGCCTGACGACGGCCTACGAGCTGATCCGCCTCACCCGTATCGACGCGCTGCCGCTGGAAATCCGCCTATACGAGGCCGATGAGGTTGCCGGTGGCACCATTCGCACCAAGCGCCGGGACGGGTTCCTGCTCGAGCGGGGTGCCGACTCCTTCTCCACAGAGAATCCGGCCGGGCTGCTTCTCGCTGTCGAGCTCGGGCTGCAAGCTCAGCTCATCCCCGCGCACGTCGAGCGCGGTGTGCTGATTTGGTGGGACGACCGCTGCCACCCGCTGCCACCAGGATTATCCCGCCTTGCCGACGGACGGCTCGGAGATCTGCTGCGGAGCTCGCTGATGACCCGAGTCGGGAAGGTCCGGGCCAGCCTCGAGCGCCTCGAGCCACGACGCCAACCTCGCTCTGATGAGTCGATTTCGGCCTTCGTAACTCGTCGTTTCGGCAGGCAGGTGCTCGAGCGGGTAGCAGATCCCCTGCTCGCCGGATTCTACCGGGGCGACCCCGAGCGGCTAGGCATTCGCTACACGTTCCCTGAGCTCCTGGAGCTGGAGCAGACCTACGGTAGTGTCGCCAAAGGCCACCGTCGCGGTCTCCGGGCCAACGGCGTGGATCAGGGCGAATTTCCGGGAGTGCCCATGAAAGTCACACGCTCGCCGATCGTGTCATTCCGCGGTGGCATGCAGACCTTTTCGGACGCGGTAACGGAAGCAATTCGTAGAAACGACACGGGAGCTCTGCACCTGGGCTGCCGCGTGCGAAGCCTCCGGCCTGCCGGCGATCCCGTCGGAGCTGCCGCGTATACGGTGAAAGCAGACCACAGTGAGGACTGGACGGCCGATATCTGCGTGCTTGCCGTGCCCCAGCGAACCGCGGCGGCTCTGGTCAAGGACTTTGCGCCCGAAGTGGCGAAGGGGCTCTTGTCCATCCCGCATGCATCTTCCCTGTCGGTTCATCTCGGCTACGATCAACGAGCTGCACGCAACATTCCCGACACGATGGGGTGCCTCGTTCCCCACAGCCAAGGACGACCCTCCTTGGCCTGTTGGGTCTCTCATCGGAAGCTCGACTTCCGCGCACCCCCGCGCGCTGCCCTCCTCAACGTCGAGCTAGGTGGTGAGCGCAAGTCGCATTTCCTTGACCTCAGAGACCGAAGCGCAGTCCGGGTCGCCCGGAAAGAGGCCGAGATCCTGCTTGGATTCAAAGCCGATCCAATCCTCACCATGGTCCGACGCTGGCCCGGATCGCATCCGCAGTACAACGTTGACCACGCTGATCGGGTCGAGGAGGTCGAACGACAGCTCGATTTTCACTCCGGCCTGCTGGTTGCCGGCAGCGCGCTCTACGGGGTGGCAATCCCCGACGTCATCGACAACGGTCGGGCCACGGCCAGAATCGTCTCCAACCTGGCGCAGACCCGCCTCGTCTGATTGACCTCACCTGGGCGATGGCTGAATCGAGCTGCTGCAATTGCGCCGCCTCGAGGCTCATGGAACAATCCCGCACTTCCCAATGTTCAGGCGTGGAGCCCTGTCGAATGATGTGGAGACTCTATATGTCCCGAGCTCACGAAAAGTCTGTGGCAGCAATGGCGTTACTGGCACTCCTGACGGTTCTCCCCTCGGGTTCGTGGCTAGCAGAAGCCCGCGGAGCGCAAGCGGGTGCGCCAGCGCAAAAGCTCGTCGCGCAGGCCGATGCCGCATTCGATAGTGCCGACTGGGAGGTTGCCGTCGCTGCCTACAAAGAAGTGCTCGATAGTGATCCGCAGGGCCCCTATGCGCGTCGATCACTTCTGCGCATGGCTCGCGCCATGGCCGCCCTCGGACGTGCAACCGAGGCCCTCGAGCGGCTCGAGCAATTCGCGGCGCCGGGTCCCAATCGCACCGCGCTGGCGGCCATGCGTGATGCCCCTGAGCTGGAATCGTTGCGTGAAACAGATCAGTACATTGCCGCGGTGAGCGCGCTTACCCCATGCAACACCCCTGAGTATCGCCAGTTCGACTTCTGGGCCGGCAACTGGGAGGTGTATGCACCCAACGGGCAGAGGGTCGGGAGCAACATCGTTGAGCCGATCCTCGACGGCTGCGGGCTGCGGGAGAAATGGACGAACGCAGCCGGCAACGGCTGCACCAGCTACAACTTCTACGACGCGGCCCGGCGCACGTGGCATCAAACCTGGATCGATGACAGCGGTAATCCGCTCTATCTCGACGGGCTTTTCGAGGACGGTCGCATGGTGCTCGGCGACGGCACGAACCGCATCACCTGGTCGCCCATGCCCAATGGCTATGTCCGACAGCACTGGGAGACTACGTCTGACGGTGGGGCCACCTGGACAACCGCTTTCGACGGGGAGTATCGACCGGCCGCGAACCGCTAGGTTGGATGGCGCCGCCAGACCACGGTGCGCCAAGCGGTCGCCCTCGATGACATTGCGCCTGTGCGTTACCATCCCGTGAGTCTCGAAGAGCATTCCGTCGAGCCTCAGAGAATCTGATTTCGCGCCTCGGAGATATTGCTGTGGGCCGCTGACGATTTGCGCCCGGTCCGCGACCCTCGAAGGGAGCCGGTGACATGAGCGACAAGAAGCTGACCCGAAGAGCAGCCGTGCAACACCTCGCCGCCGCTGGCGCGGCCGTGACCGTGGTGCCACGACACGTCCTCGGTGGCACCGGCTACCAAGCTCCCAGCGATACGCTCAACATCGCCTGCATCGGTGTGGGTGGCCAGGGGGGCAGCGATGTTCGCGGCGTGATCGGCGAGAACATCTACGCTCTGTGTGATGTCGATGACGAGCGCGCGGCGGACACCTTTGAACGACTCCCAGATGCCAAGCGTTACCGCGACTTTCGCGAGATGCTGGATATCGAGGGCGACAACATCGATGCGGTGACGGTATCCACCCCAGACCACACTCATGCCGTGGCCTCGATCATGGCGATGCGGCTCGGCAAGGCCGTGCGATGCCAGAAGCCTCTGGCGCGCACCCTGCACGAGGTGCGGGCGATGATGAAGGTCGCGAAGGAGACAGGTGTGGCCACCCAGATGGGGAACCAGGGGCACACCACCGAGACCACCCGGCAGATGCGGGAATGGGTCGAAGCGGGCGCGATCGGTGACGTGAAGGAAGTTCACTACTGGACCAACCGTCCGATCTGGCCCCAGGGCATTGACCGGCCTGAAGAAGTTGTCGAGGTGCCGCCCACGCTCGATTGGGACCTGTGGCTGGGGCCGGTCCCAGAGCGACCCTACAATCCGGCATACGCGCCGTTCAATTGGCGCGGCTGGTGGGACTATGGCACTGGCGCCCTCGGCGACATCGCCTGCCACGCGATGGACGCCGCCTTCTGGACCTTGGATCTCGGTTACCCGACTCGTATCGAGGCCGAGACGACGCCGGTGAATAGCGAGACTGCCCCGAACACATCACGTATCGTCTACGACTTCCCGGCTCGCGGCGGGCGCGGCCCGATCAAGGTGGTTTGGCGCGACGGTAGCCTGACCCCCGCCATGCCTCCCGGGC
>CALAKE010000648.1 GCA_937922775.1 uncultured bacterium
AGGTGACGCCCGCGCATGATCCCAATGACTACGAGGCGGGGCTGCGCCACGATCTCGATCGCGTCAAGGTGATCGGCAAGGACGGCCGTATGACCGGAGAGGCTGGCCCCTTCGCCGGACTCGACCGCTTCGAGTGTCGTGAGAAGTTGCTAGTGCGGCTCGAGGAAGAGGGACTTCTCGATGCCGAGCGACCTCATGATCACGCTGTCGGGCACTGCCAGCGTTGCGAGACGATCGTCGAGCCCCTGGTTTCAACGCAGTGGTTTGTGCGCATGGAGCCGCTGGCAAAACCGGCGCTAGAAGCCGTCGAGGACGGTCGGATCCGCTTCCTACCCGAGCATCAGGTCAAGGTGTATAGAGAATGGCTGACCAACATCCGCGACTGGTGCATTTCGCGGCAGCTCTGGTGGGGCCACCGGATCCCGGCTTGGTATTGCACGAGCTGCGATGAGATCACCGTCGCCGAGGAAGAGCCTGAGGTGTGCAGCTGTGGTGGTGTCCTCGAGCAGGAAAGTGACGTGCTCGATACCTGGTTCTCTTCGGCCCTGTGGCCTTTTTCTACTCTCGGCTGGCCGGAAGAGTCCGACGACCTGGCCCGCTACTATCCGACCGACCTCCTGGTCACCGCCTACGACATTCTGTTTTTCTGGGTCGCACGGATGATCTTCATGGGGTTGAGGTTCCAGGGGGAGGTTCCGTTTCCCGAGGTTCTTCTGCATGGCCTCGTGCGGGATGAGCACGGCGACAAGATGAGCAAGTCGAAGGGCAACGCCTTGGACCCGGTGGAGGCCGTCGGGCAGTACGGTGCCGACGCCCTGCGATTCACGCTGGCATCGATGGCAACGCCCGGCACCGACATGAAGCTCTCCGCCGACCGTCTAGCCGGCTACAGGACCTTCTGTAACAAGCTGTGGAATGCGGCCCGCTTTGCTCTCATGAATCTGGGTGACGAGGAGACCTCGCTGCAGGCCTCTGCCGACGCCGCCGACCCCAAGCCGGCCACCCTGGCCGACCGGTGGATTCTCTCGCGCACGTCGGCGATCGTGCCACAGATCGAAAGGTCGCTCTCTTCCTACCGCTTCGATGAAATGTGTCACGTTCTCTACCACTTCATCTGGCACGAGTTCTGTGATTGGTACCTCGAAATGTCGAAGCTCGTATTCTGGAATGAGGATGCGGACGAACTGCGCGCGACCCGCGGCACGCTGATGGCGGTTCTCGAGGCGCTCTTGCGGGCCCTTCATCCGGTCATGCCCTTCATTACCGAGGAGATCTGGAGCCGTCTGCCAGGAGAGCGCGAGCTCGTGGCACGTTCGCCGTGGATTGCCTGTCACCGGGAGTGGTCCGACGACACGGTGGAGACACAGGTCAAGACGCTGCAGGGATTGGTGACCGAGGTGCGGCGTCTGCGGGCGGAATTCAGTATCGATCCCGGAAAGAAAGTGCCCCTGTTGCTCATCTGTGAGGATGAGGGCAGGCGTACCGAGCTTCTCGAGCTGGTGCCCTACATCGGATCGTTGGCGCGTGCCGAACCCGTTGAGGTCATGGCCCCACCGGCGACCTCGTTCCAGCATGCCGCACGGGCGGCAGTCGTCGACGTCGAGGTCGTACTGGGCCTCGACGACGTGCTCGACATCGAGGCCGAGCGCCACCGCATCGAGAAGAGCCTCGATGGGCTCGGCAAGGAGCTCGGCCAGCTCACGGCACGGCTCGAGAACAGGGGCTTTCTCGACAATGCGCCACCGGAGGTCGTCGAGCAGGTTCGAAGTCGTCGCGACGAGCTCACAGCGGAGACTGAGCGGCTGCAGCAGCATCTCTCGGCACTGTCTGCCTAAGAAGGACGATGGTCATGGTCGCAGGCGAAAGACAGGAGAGACCGCCGGAAATGGCAGCAGATCCTCTCCTTCCCCAACGCGTCGCATGCGCCTTGGGCGATATCCGAATCGGCGCAAGCCTGCACTATCAGACCTCCGTCGATTCGACCAACCGCCTTGCGAGAGAGCTCGGCCGGCGTGGCGGAAAAGACGGTTTGGTCGTGCTTGCCGAAGAGCAGACTGCGGGCAGGGGGCGCCGGGAGCGGAGGTGGGTGTCGCCGTCGGCCAAGGGCATCTATCTCTCGGCTCTCTTGCGTCCTGCTGCGTCGGTGGCCGAGGCTGGCCCTGCTGCTCAGCTGGTGGCGGGAATCGCGGTGGCAGAAACTCTCGCGATCTATGCCGACCGGCCAATGATGCTCCGTTGGCCCAACGACTGTTATCTGGGCGGCCGCAAGATGGCCGGCGTGCTCGTCGAGTCGGAGATTACCGGCGGTACCCTAGATTTTCTGGTGTGTGGCATAGGCATCAACGTGAATCACGAGGAGAGTGATTTTCCCGCCGACCTGAGGACACGGGTGACCAGCTTGTGCATGCTTTCCGGCAACCCACAGCCGAGGTTGCCCATACTCGTGAGTCTGTTGAAGGCGCTCGAGTACTGGGATGACGTGTGGCGTAAGCACGGGCTGTCACCGGTGATCGAGCGCTGGCTCGAGTTGTCGCCTGAATCTCGCGGTAGCTACGTGGAGATTCAAACCGACCGCGGAGTCATACGAGGTCTTGCTGCCGGGCTGTCGCCTACGGGGGGCCTGTATGTTGAGGACGAGCGGGAAGACCGGCACGAGATCACCCTGGGAGAGCTGGTGCGGGTTTCCCCGTATACTTCTGAAGCGCAAAGGAGATAGTCGTGAATCTGCGAGCCGCGAGGGGCACACGTGACGTGATGCCGCCCGAGGTGGATCGCTGGCAGCGTGTGGAGAGCCTCGCCCGACAGATCTTCGCTCTCTATGGCATGCAGGAGATCCGCACGCCGATTTTCGAGGACAGCAAGGTCTTCGAGAAGGGCACGGGCGAGCAGTCCGAGATTGTTCAGAAAGAGATGTACCGCTTTACCGATCTGGGTGGTCACGATCTGACCTTGCGCCCGGAGGGAACTCCCCCTGTTGTCCGTGCCTACCTAGAGCACCGCTTGGCCGAGGGGAAGGACGTCACGAAGCTCTACTACATCGGCCCGATGTTTCGCTATGAGCGGCCCCAGAAAGGTCGCTACCGGCAGTTTCATCAGATCGGTGCCGAGGCCTTCGGCTCAGAAGATCCTGCTGTAGATGCCGAGGTCATTGAGATGGCCATGTTCTGGCTCAAGGAGCTAGGCGTCGAATCGCCCACGCTTCTGATCAACAGCGTGGGGGACCAGGACGACCGGCCAAGCTACATGGAGAAGCTGGTTGCGGCGCAGCGCACGTATCTCTCAGACCTCTCGGAAGACTCCCGCAGGCGCCACGAGATCAATCCACTGCGCGTATTCGACAGCAAAGACCCACGGGACCATGCGGTCATCGAGAAGTTGCCGACGATTATCGACCACCTAAGCAGTAGCAACCGCGATCATCTCGACCGGGTTTGTGGCTATCTGAGCGATTGGGGCGTCAAGTTTCGACTCGAGCCGCACCTGGTGCGAGGTCTTGACTACTACCGCCGCACCGTGTTCGAGATCACCTCACCGGCGCTGGGTGCTCAGGACGCCCTGCTGGGTGGTGGGCGATACGATGGCCTCGTCCAGCAGATGGGCGGCAAGGTGGACGCTCCTGCCGTGGGTTTTGCCTCGGGCCTGGAGAGAATCGTGCTGGCAATGCCCGACGAGTCCCTCGCGCCGCCGGTCGACTGTTTCGTAGTCACGATCGATGATTCAGTACGTGCGGCCGGTCTCAACCTCATGTGGCGATTGCGTCATTCTGGCATCCGCACGACCGCAGAATATCAAGGGCGCAGCCTGAAGGCACAGATGAAGGTTGCAAACCGTAGCGCGGCGCCGACCGTGGTAATCGTAGGGCCGGACGAAGTGGCCTCCGGCACATTCACCATCAAGCGGATGTCTGACGGTCAGCAGGTATCGTCGGGAGCCGATAGCCTTGCCGAGGACATCCGCACGTTGCTCGCGAGTGAGGGGTAGCAAATGCGTCGATCACACATGTGCGGTCATGTTGAGGCCGTCGACATCGGGGCCCCGGTGCGCCTGCAGGGCTGGGTGTCGCGCCGGCGCAACCTCGGCGGGCTGATCTTCATCGATCTGCGCGATCGCAGCGGACTGGTCCAATGCGTCTTCAATCCGGAGGCTGCTCCGGAGGCCCACGGGGACGCGCAGGATTTGCGCCCCGAGTGGGTGATCGAGGTTGAGGGCCAGGTCGACGCGCGACCGGAGGAGATGGTCAACGAGTCGCTCCCCACTGGCGCCTTGGAAGTGAAGGCTTCCGCAGTGCGCGTGCTGGCACGCTCAGAAACACCACCTTTCCTCATCGAGGAGGACTCGGGCGCAAGTGAGGAGTTACGCCTCCGCTATCGCTACCTCGACCTCCGGCGCCCGCCGCTGCAGCGGACCCTGGCGCTGCGCCATCGGTTGGCGCTCGCCACCCGCAACTTCCTCGACGAGCGTGGCTTCCTCGAGATCGAAACCCCGATGCTTACCCGCACGACCCCGGAGGGGGCACGGGACTACCTCGTCCCCAGCCGCTTGCAGGCAGGCGAGTTCTACGCCTTGCCCCAGAGCCCGCAGCTCTTCAAACAGCTGCTCATGATCGCCGGCTTCGACCGGTATTTTCAGATCGCCCGCTGCTTCCGCGACGAGGACCTACGGGCCAACCGGCAGCCGGAGTTTACTCAGATCGACATGGAAATGGCCTTCGTCGAGCCCGGTGATGTCATGGAGGTGGGCGAGGGGTTGATGCGGCGACTTCTCGATGTCGCAGGTCTTCCCAGCGACATGGAGATCGACCGTCTGAGCTTCCGGCAGGCTCTCGACCGCTTTGGCAGTGACCGCCCGGACATGCGCTACCAGCACGAGCTGTCCGACGTGACCGATGCGGTGCGCGACTGCGAGTTTCGCGCCTTTGCCGAGGTGGCGAGCAGCGGAGGCTCCGTCAAGGCCCTGAAGTTCCCAGGCGGTGCCGAAGCGACGCGGTCTCGTCTCGACAATCTGTCCGAGATTGCTCGTGAACAAGGTGCCAAGGGCTTGGTCTGGATTCTCAACACAATGGACGGCCTGAAATCGCCGGTAGCCAAATTCCTCGGGGAAGAGACGATGGCCTCGCTGCTTCAGCAGACCGCCGTGGGCAAGGGGGACGCGCTTCTGCTCGTTGCTGATGAGTGGGAGATAGCAGCCACGGCGCTCGGCAGCGTTCGGACCGCCCTTGCCGAGAGCGAAGGATGGATTGAGCCCGGCCTCAAGTTCCTCTGGGTAACCGAGTTTCCCCTCCTCGAACGTGATCTCGAGAGCGGCCGGCTGATGGCCCGGCATCATCCCTTCACGTCGCCCCATCCCGATGATCTGGGACGCCTGGAGTCGAGCCCTCTTTCCGTTCGCGCCCGCTCCTACGACCTGGTGCTCAACGGTGTCGAGCTCGGTGGTGGATCAATCCGTAACCACGACGTCGCGATCCAGGAGAGAGTCTTCGCGGCTCTTGGCATCGATGCCGAGGAGGCACAGGCCAAATTCGGGTTCCTGCTCGATGCCCTGTCATTCGGTGCTCCCCCACATGGCGGTATCGCCTTCGGCTTTGACCGGATCGTGATGACGCTGTCGGGCCGCGACAGCATTCGCCACACAATCGCCTTCCCGAAGACGACCCGGGCCGCCGACTTGATGATGGATGCCCCGGCCGAAGTCGACGCGGAACAGCTCGAGGCCCTACACCTATCTGTCATCACCCCTGAGCCGGAGCCCACCGAGGAGTAGTCCGCGCAGCGTGAGTGTCGGTCGGCCCGGGGTAATCACCTCGGCGGACAGTTCGCGCACATGGTTCGCAGAGGTTCCCGTGGCTCTGTTGCCTTCGCGCT
>CALAKE010000649.1 GCA_937922775.1 uncultured bacterium
GTGCGTGTGCCACGCGCCAGGTCGTATACCCACACGTCCCAGTTGTCCGAGCTCAACTCGGTCATAGCCAGTCGCTGGCCGTCAGGTGAAATCCGCGTCTCGACATACGTCCGCGGCTCAGGAAGCAGCGTTGAGGTCTCGTTGTCGCGACTCAGCCAGACAGCCGGGTACTCCCCGGGCCCCGAGGTTCCGCGCCGATGCACGAGGATGCCGTTCGACGACACGTCATATTGCGCCCCGCCGCTGCCGGGATCGTCCGCGACATCCTCGGCCACCGGTACGGTGCTGCCTACGATCTCGAGGGTATCGAGATCGAAAGGAGCCGCGAAGAGCGTTCCGGCGTTGACGAATAGCAAGTGTCCCGACTCCGCGTAGCGACCGTAGTAACCACCTCGGTAGACGACAGTCTGTTCACCGCTATCGAGGTCGACGATCTTCAGCATCGCCGCGTCGAATCCGCCCGCGCTCTCCGTGTGGGCCGTGAAGAGCACGAGTCGACCGCCAGGCAAGATCTGCGGCCATCGATGGGTGCTCTCGCCAGTCGCTTCATCCAGCGTGGTGATCGGAGTGGCCTCGCCGCCGTCGGCGCTGATCGTCATCAAGCCAGAGCCCGGATCCGGGGTGAAGACGATCTGGCCGTTTTCGCCCCAGTCGGCGCCGCGGCTGCGGTTGACTTCGATGATCTCGAGGGGCGTGCCGCCGGTAGCGGGGACCTTCTGCAGGGAGTTCGAGAGGGCGAACCCCACCCAGGCGCCATCGGGAGAGAAGAAGGGATTGTAGGTTCCGCCGCCAGTCAGTGTGCTGGCCTCGGTGCTGTCGAGCCGCCTGAGCTGCAATTTGGCTTCCTGTACCGAGCCAGTAGCGATGACGATCTGGCTGCCGTTCGGCGACAACACCAGGCTCGACCCGAGCGACAGATCGCGAAGGTCCTCGGCAACACCGATGGCCATGTCGAGGCGCAGCGTCGGCGGGTCGACGATCGCGCCGTCGCCGCCGGCAGTCAGGCTCAGCACCAGTGCCGCCGCCAGCGCCGCAGTGGCCGCCCACGGTGCCCAGCGCTTCCAGGCGCCTGCCTTCGGAGCCCCGGCGTCGAGAATCGCCTCCGCGGCCTCGGGATCTTCCAGATATTCCTCGATCGAGACCCTGGCATCGCCGATCGCCTGGATACGACGATCCTTGTCCTTGCGGAGACAGCGGTGCAACAGGGCACGAATCCGGCGGGGAGTTTCGGCCGGCAGCGAATCCCAGTCGGGCTCACGATGGACGATGGCGCCAAGCACATCGGTCACGGTCTCCCCGCCGAAGACACGCTGCGCCGAGAGCATCTCGTACAGCACGCAGCCGAATGCCCAAATATCTGTGCGACGATCGACGCTGCGGCCGCGAGCCTGCTCTGGGCTCATGTAGCCGGCAGTACCCAGAATCATCCCCACCTTCGTGGCGGCGACCTCTGTGGGCGAGGTGCTGAACTCCGGCATCGAGTCCGAGCTCTCGGAGGCGAAGGCCTTGGCGAGGCCGAAATCGAGCAGCTTGACTGAACCGTCGGCGGTGACCATCACGTTGGCTGGTTTCAGGTCACGGTGGACTACGCCCTTTTCGTGGGCCGACTCCAGGGCTCGTGCAATCTGCAGAGCGATCTGCAGAGCCTCCTGCACCGGGATAGCACCGGTGTCGAGCCGCTCGTGCAGGTTCTGCCCTTCGACGAGCTGCATCACGAGAAGGCGCGAGCCGTCGACTTCCTCCAGCCCGTAGATCGAGGCAATGTTCGGGTGCTCGAGTTGGGCGAGGAGCTGGGCCTCGCGCTCGAGCCGCATCATGCGATCGTCGTCACCCGCCAGAGCCGGCGGCAACACCTTGATGGCCACATCGCGCTTCAGCTTGCTGTCCTCAGCTCGAAATACCTGCCCCATTCCGCCTTCTCCGAGCTTGGCGGTGATCTTGTAGTGGCTGAGCTGCGTACCGATATCCATACAAACCTCGAGAAGAAAGTAGTGATCTGGGAGGGCTTTTAAGTCGGGACGGCGGATGATACCCGATCCGGCCGGGCGGCGCTGCCCCCAAGAGGACATGCGCGATGCTTTGCTCCTCATTTCGGAGGACCTAGGGCCAATGCTCGACGGCTCGGGAGTCTCGTCCTCGTAGGATGGAGCGACGGCTCTGTCGAGGTCAAAGCGCCCTGGTAGACTGGAGAAGTCCGGTTTCAGCGACAGGGTGTCGTCGACGCGCTCCCCGGAGCGTCCGCGCCATGCGAGAGACACGACTTGATCTGTCGACCCGTGCGACCGGCACAATCCGCGGGGTGGCGTGTGCCGTAGCCTCGGCGACCCTCGTCTTCTTTTCCGCCCTCAGCGCCTGCTCCTCGGACACGCCCACCGCTCCCAACGACGAGGGCACTGGCGGCTCCACGACGTTTGCGACCACGCATTTCGACTTCCGGCTCTACGACGGACTGGTGCGGGCCGACGTGGACGCTGTCGTTACTAGGCTCGAGGGCGAGCATCGGCGCATTGTCGATGACCTCGAGGTTCCGAGCATGCCGAGGGCGAGAGTGGAGATATGGTCGAACGAAGCCTCGTTCTACGCCGCCATGCTGGATACCGTCGGGACGGTCTACGTGGGCGCCAAGGGATACGTTCTCGGTCCCACGGGCCTCCGTCTCGTGATGCTCGGCGACCCACCGCAGACTGCGGTGCACGAGTTTGCTCATGTCGTCACGCTCAATATCAATCGTGGCTTCGCCAACAATCCACGTTGGCTGTGGGAGGCGGTTGCGGTCTACGAGGCGGAGGAGTTTGTGGAGCCTGCCTCTCTGCCCTACATGCGGCCGGGTAGCTTCCCGACCTTGCAGCAACTCGATGTCTCATTCGACCAGGGGCACTGGATCTATCAAGTCGGCTACGTCCTCACGGCGTACATCGTCGAGATCTGGGGGATGGACACCGTCATTGCTCTGATCAGAGCGCACGGCGACATTCATGGAATCCTCGGGATCACGGTGGCCGAATTCGAGCAAGGCTGGCACGCCTGGCTCGCGCGTGAGTACTTCTAGCCGCCCGGATCCTTCAGCGCCGCATCAGCACTGATGTGGTGGGCGAGCCGCGTGGATCGCAGGGACCGCCAGGGGGAAACAGGCGGGGGCAAATTCGGGTAAAATTGTCCTATTCTCCGCGGGCACCAGGCGGTCGCGCAGTGGACACCATGGCGCCGAGATCGCCGAGGCCGCGCTGGTCGAGCTCACCACCGTGCTGGACAACCTCGAGACTCCCCGTTCTTTCGCTGCCCGTTTGGGCTCGTTCGTCGAGCGCCGGCAGATTCCGGAGGAGTTTGTCCTGGTCGGAACCGCCCTCGCGGTCGGTCTGGCCACGGGAATCGGTGCCGTTGTTTTTCGCTACTTGATCAGCGGCATCGGCTGGATCGGCTACGACTGGATTCCCAGGGTCACGGCGAATTGGGGTCTGACCTACATCGTTCTGGTACCGGCCGTCGGGGGCCTGCTCGTGGGATTGCTGGTCTATTTCTTCGCCCCCGAGGCCAAGGGACACGGCGTTCCAGAGGTGATGGAGGCAGTAGCCATCCGCGGTGGTCGCATCCGTCCCGTGGTGGCGGTGGTCAAGTCCCTCGCCTCATCGATCTGCATCGGCAGCGGCGGCTCGGTTGGGCGCGAAGGCCCGATCGTACAGATCGGATCAGCGATTGGCTCGACCATTGGCCAGTGGCTGAAGGTGTCGGAGGATCGCCTGGGTAGCCTCGTCGCCTGCGGTGCCGCCGGCGGCATCGCTGCCACGTTCAACGCTCCCATCGCTGGAGTGGTCTTCGCTCTCGAAATCATCCTCGGGGGGCGCTTCGGAATCCGGTACTTCAGCTCGGTCGTGGTTTCTGCTGTCTCGGCGAGCGTCGTGGGGCGCATTGCGTTCGGCGATGCGCCGGCTTTTTCAATTCCGTTCGAGTATGGGATCCGCAGCCTTTGGGAGTTCCTCTTTTATGCGGTTCTCGGGGTCCTCGCCGCGATCGTCGGAACGATCTTTGTCCGCACCCTTTACGGTGCCGAAGATCTTTTCGATCGCTGGAACACTCCGCCCGAATGGTTGAAGCCGGCGATCGGTGGTGTGCTGCTCGGCGTGCTTGCCCTGACCTACCCTCTCGTCACGCCGGTCAACTGGACCCGAACGCCACAGGTTTTCAACGTCGGCTACGAGGTCATCGAGAGCGCCTTGGCCAGTGAGTTGACCTTCGTGGTGCTCGCGGCTCTGGTGGTTCTGAAGCTGATAGCCACCAGCTTGACGCTCGGCTCGGGCGGCTCGGGTGGCGTTTTCGCCCCGGCATTGTTTATGGGCGCCATGCTGGGCGGCGCCTTCGAGATGGGTGCCAGCCGCTTCTTCCCGGATTTGCTCGCCCCGGCCGGAGCATACGCTTTGGTCGGAATGGCCGCTGTTTTCGCCGCTTGCGCACACGCGCCGATCAGTGCCGTCCTCATCCTGTTCGAGCTGACCGGCGACTATCGCATCATTCTCCCTTTGATGCTGACGGTCGTAATCGCTACGCTGCTATCACAACGCATGCTCGGCGGCGAATCGATCTACACGTTGAAGCTGACACGCCGAGGCGTGCGTCTGCATCGCGGTCGTGACGTTAATCTTCTCAGAGGTGTGCGCGTGCACGAAGTGATGGCGGGCACGATAGAGACAGTGCCCTCGACGATGGAGATCTCCGAGCTCTCCGAGTCCTTTGTTCGCACGCACCGTCGCGGCTTGCTCGTGCTCGATGACGACGGCCAACTCTGGGGTATCGTGACTGTCGGTGATCTCGATCGCGCCCTGGACGATGAGCTACCACGCAGCACAACCGTCGGTGAAATCGGCACGACGTGGCCGCTGCTCAAGGTCGCCTATCCTCGCGAGACCATCGACGACGCTCTGGTGAGGATGGGGACACACGGTGTCGGTCGCTTGCCGGTCGTCGATCAGCACAACCCCCAGCGCCTCCTCGGGCTGATCCGTCGTGAGGACATCATGCGTGCCTACGACATTGCCCTGACACGCCGGGCCGAGATCGAAAACCGCGCCGAGCGCATCGGTTTAGCGCACGACGATAGTGCCGGGTTCATCGAAGTCTTGCTTACGCCGGACGACGCAGCCGTGGATAAGACCGTGCTCACCCTCGCCGAGGGCTTGCCAAAGGACTGCGTCCTGGTTTCAATCAACAGGAATGAGCGCGTCATCATCCCCCATGGAAACACTCTCCTGCGGATTGGCGATCGCATCACGGCGTTCGTCAGCCATCAGGACACCGAGGAATTCTGCCGCTCCATGCGTGGCCGGAAAGCGAACAACATACGCCGCCAGCGTCGACCTCAGTCCGCGCCGCGCTGACCCGAGGGACCATGAATAAAATCCTCAATGAGTTGATCCAGCTTCAGGAGCTCGAGTTCGCCCTTATGGAACAACGGCAGCTCGTCGACGAGAGCCGTCTTGCCGATCTCGAGAAATCGATCGCGACGTTGATGGCAGATCTTCCCGACAATATCGCGGCGGTGTACAGCCGCCTCAAGCGCCAGGGCCCACCGGTGATTGTCGCCGAGACCGATGGCAGGTGCTCAGCTTGCGGGATGTCGCTGCCAACGTCACAGGTTGGTGCAATCATCGCGGCCGAGAGCTTGCAGCGTTGTCAGAACTGTAATCGAATCCTTTATCACCTCGAGGCGGCGCCACGGCAGTCTCCTTCCGACCCGAGGCAGAAACGAGCGCAGGCGGGAGTGGCCCGATTCTCATCAGTTGATCTCATGCTTCCACGCCTCGAGGCTGATAGCGGCCGGGACGCCATTGTCGAGCTCTCCGAGCTCTTGGCGGCTCAAGGATTCGTAGAGAATCCCGAACCGTTGGCCTCAGCGGCCCTGCGCCGTGAAGCCAGCGCACCGACAGCGCTCGGCCATGGTCTGGCAATTCCTCACGTGCGGGGTGTCGAAGGAGGTGGTCTCACCTTCGCGCTCGGGCTCAAGCCCGACGGGTTGAAGTTCGACCCCTCAGCGAAGGAACCCGCAAACGTCATCTTCTTCATGGTCATTCCAGCAGCGGCCAGTAGCTTCTATTTGAGGCTGCTGTCCGGACTCATCGAGACCTTCCGTGAGGAGACTGCGCGGGGCAAGCTGCTAGACTGCGAAACGCCCGAGAAGATGTGGAAGGTCCTGTCCAAGCTGACCGCGAAGACAATTCACTGAGCCCGGCGCTCTTCCTCGGCGCGCTCCTCGAGTAGATTGTCAATACACTCGAAGAAGTGGAGAACACAGGAGCTGCGCAGCGAGTAGTAGACCTGAGTGCCGCGCTTCTCAGTGAGCACTACCCCGGCGTTCTTCAGAACCGAGAGGTGCTTGGAGACGGTCGACATGTCGGCGCCGACGAGGTTGGTCAGATCATTGACGCAACGTTCTTCGCGGGCCAGCTCGTCGATGATGAATAGGCGGGTCGGGTGCGCCAGGGCCTTCAGCACATTGGCCTTCAGCTCGAAGCTAGATTGGATCTTGGAGTCCATTCTGTCCTCAGTCCCCAGGCTAGTTGGCTGACCAGCAATTGTACATCCAGCCGCCAACCGGGGCCGCGAGCGGGGCGCGGAAGCTCGCCACAAAGAAGTAATCTAACCCATATATCAGACCCGTGCACAATAGGGACGAGGGTGACAGCCATGCGGTGGAGCGTCGGCATTTTGATCTTCGATGACGTTGAAGTCCTCGACTTCGCCGGTCCCTTCGAGGTCTTCTCTCGGACGCGGACGGAGCCGGGCTTGGCTTCACGGCGGTCCGACGAGGAGGCGCCGTTCAATGTCTTCACGGTTGCCAGGAGCTATGACCCCGTAACTGCCACGGGCGGTCTCACGATCATGCCGCGTTGCACCTTCATCGATGCTCCGCCGATCGATCTGTTGCTCGTGCCCGGCGGGTTCGGCACCCGCCCGCTGCTCAACGACGAGGAAACGCTGACCTGGATTCGTAAGGCGGCAGGTGCTTCCCGTCTCACGACGTCTGTCTGCACAGGATCCTTGTTGTTGGCTAAAGCCGGACTGCTGGAGGGCCGCCGCGCGACGACGCATTGGTCGGCACTGGACCAACTCGAGGCGCTGGACGCCGGGGTAACAGTGGCAAGGGACGCACGTTTCGTCGACGATGGCATCGTCAGCTCCGCCGGGGTCGCCGCCGGAATCGACATGGCCTTCTACCTGGTCGAGCGACTGTGCGGACGAGAGGTAGCCGACGAAACCGCCCACTACATCGACTATCCGCTCACAGTTGCTTGACGCAACGGTAGTGAGCCCTTAGCAAAGGTTGGTAGAGAATGCTCAGTCCTCGACGCACGAGGTCGTGTCTATTGTTGCTCTTCTTCGCTTTCGGAGCCTCCCCTTCTTCAGCACCTGGTCATCCCGGCCTCTCGGCCCTCTCGTCCGTGATCCCATATGCGGTGGCAGCAGGTGAGCAACAGGACGATCGGGCTGCCCGTATCGAAGCTGCGGTTGAGAAGTTATCTCCGGCTGTTATCGAGATGCGCCACACGATCCACCAGAATCCGGAGCTCGGTAATCGCGAGTTCGAGACGGCTGCTCTTGTGGCCGAACACCTGCGATCGCTGGGCATCGAGGTGCAGGAGGGCGTCGGGCATACAGGCGTCGTGGGAGTTTTGGTGGGAGGCCGCCCGGGACCCGTTGTTGCCGTGAGGGCCGACATGGACGCCCTGCCCGTGACTGAAGACACGCCATATCCGTTCAAGTCGACGGTGAGGACGATGTATTTGGGCCAGGAGGTGGGTGTGTCCCACGCTTGTGGCCATGATATCCACACCGCCGTTCAGCTCGGGGTGGCGTCTGTCCTGGCCGAGCTGCGCGATGAGATACCGGGGACGGTGAAGCTCATCTTTCAACCGGCCGAGGAAGGGGCACCTCCTGGTGAAGAAGGTGGCGCTTCGTTGATGGTTGCCGAGGGCGTGCTCGAAGACCCTCGACCGAGTGCGATCTTCGGCCTTCACACGGGCCCGATGGAGGTGGGGACCGTGGGTCTCGCCGTGGGCCCCGCGTATGCGGCGGTGGATCACTTCTACATCACCATCAGCGGCCGGCAGGCCCACGGAGCGTATCCCCACATGTCGGTCGACCCCATCGTGCTGGCGGCGCAGGTCGTGACCGCGCTACAGACGATCCGCTCGCGCAACTTGCCACCGCTCGCGCCAAGCGTCATCACCGTCGGGATGATTCACGGAGGCGAACGGTTCAACATCATTCCCGCCGAGGTACGAATGGAGGGAACCGTGCGTACCTACAGTGAGGATGTGCGCAACTCGGTTGAGCAGCGCATGGGCGAGATTGTCGATGGCATCGCCCGCGCCGGTGGTGGCACCTCCGAGGTCACGTACGATCGTGGCTCACCTGCCACCATCAACGATCCAGAGCTCGCTGAGATGATGCTGCCGGCGCTGCGTCGGGTGCTCGGCGACGCGAATGTCCAGGACCACGAGCCCGCCACTGCCGGAGAAGATTTCGCCTTTTTTGCCAATGAGGTGCCCGGATTCTACTTCAGCCTGGGGATGATCAAACCGGGAACAACCTCTGGGGGGCATCACACGCCGACTTTTCAAGCCGACGACTCTTCGATTCCGGTTGGCATGCGCGCAATGACGTCGTTGCTCTTCGATTACCTGGAGGCGGTTTCGACGGGGCAGTAACGGCGGGTGCGCCGTATCGAAGTCCTTTGGAGCAAGAAGGCTAGCCGGCGGCCCCCAGAGCATAGAGAGTCAAGAACAGAGAGATGAGGCGGTAGGTCCAGCGAATGATCGGGCTCATCGGTCGCTTGCCTTTCTCGGGGAGCAAGATCGGAACGACCTAAGGTTCATCCTCTTGATTCCGGTCTCGGCCGGCCTCGCGCAGGGCGCGACGCAGTAGGAAGTCGATCTGGGCGTTCAGGCTGCGGAGCTCGTCATCGGCCCAGCGCTTGAGCTGGTCGTGGATCTTGGGATCCAACCGCAAAAGGAACGACTTCCGTTCAGCCACTGTTCATCTGTCCTGTGTTTCGGTAAGGCGCGTGTCTTCGTGAACCAAGGAACCTCTGGTCCGGGGGCGTCGGGGCCAGGCCCCGACGCCCGAGCGCTCGCTTCTAGGTGTACAGGCTGCCGGTGTTGACGACCGGCTGAGTCTCATGCTCGCTGCACAACACCACCATCAGGTTGCTCACCATCGATGCCTTGCGCTCCTCGTCGAGCTCCAGGACGTTGTTGGCTGAGAGCATGTCGATGGCGTGCTCCACCATGCCCACCGCACCCTCGACGATCTGCCGGCGCGCGGCGATCACGGCAGCGGCCTGCTGGCGTCGCAACATCGCCTGGGCGATCTCCGGAGAGTACGCCAGGTGTGAGATGCGGGTTTCGATGATCTGGATGCCAGCTTTCTCGAGGCGGTCCTGGTTCTCCTCCTTGAGGCGCTCTGAGATCTCGCTGATGTTGCCAACCATCGACGGCTCGTCCTCCTCGAAGGCATCGTATGGATATCTCGTGGCGAGGTTGCGTGTCGCAGCCTCGCTTTGGACGTGGACGTAGTTGACGTAGTCATCGACCTCGAAGACAGCTTCCGCCGTGTCGACCACCTTCCACACGACGACGGCCGCCATTTCGATGGGGTTACCGCGGTTGTCGTTGACCTTCAGCTTGCCGGTCTCGAAGTTGCGCACCCGCAACGACACCTTGACCTTCGTGTAGAAGGGATTAGCCCACCTGAGGCCCGGTTCCCTGGCGGTGCCGACATACTTGCCGAACAATTGCAGCACCTTGGCCTCGTTCGGATTGACGATGAAGAAGCCGAAATAGAGGACCGTGAGGACCGACAGGACCACGATGGAGAAGATGATGCCCATGGCGTTCTCCGCCATGATCATCCTCACCAGCGCGTAGATGAACCCCGCCGTGAGAATCAGCAGCACGGCGAGCATCGAATAACCGGACGCTGCCTTGCGTTCGATTTCCGTGATCATCTGCTACCTCCTTTTGTTGCCTGGGGATCCGTGACGATCTCGAGCGCCCGGCCCCAGGGAGCGGCGAACCCAACGTGATATTGATATGATATCACTTTAATATCACAGCGCAAGTCCTCAGGTCGTCTTTTCTCATCGCGCCGGCCCGCATTCAATGTCTCGCTCCGTTGCGCCCCAGGCGCGTTCGTCGTATGGGTACGGGTATCAGAGAGGTCTTCGTAGCCCCGCGCCCGGCTCTTCGGTGGATGGAGGGGCCCGGGCGAGGTTCCAAGGAGGTCACATGTCTCGTCGGATCGCCGCGCTTTGTTTTGCCTTCTGCTTCGTTCTTCTCGCGATTGCCTGCCTGGGCCCGACGGGGCCCCAGTACGACGTTCTCATCCGTAACGGGACCATCTACGACGGCGCCGGTCGTGTGCCGTTCGTGGGAGATGTCGGGATCAACGGTGACAGGATTGCCGCCGTCGGGCCGAGTGAAAACGCCAGCGGCCTCGTAGAAGTCGATGCCACGGGGCTCGCGGTGGCACCCGGCTTCGTGAACATGCTGAGCTGGGCGACGGAGTCGCTGATCCTCGACGGCCGCTCCCAGGGTGATATTCGCCAAGGGGTGACCCTCGAGGTGTTCGGAGAGGGCTGGTCGATGGGCCCGCTGAACGATGAGATGAAGGCGGAGATGGTCGAGGGCTGGGTTGCCACCTTCGGTTCCGCCGAGGCCGCCGCAGCCGCCGCCGGCATTGAGCTCGGCCCGGACGGAGACCTGCAGGTGCCTTGGACCACTCTCGGTGAGTACCTTGAATTCCTCGAGGCCAAGGGGGTGACACCCAACATCGCTTCTTTCGTGGGCGCCACCACAGTGCGCATCCACGAGATCGGCTACGAGGACCGGCCCCCGACGCCGGATGAGCTGGCACGGATGCAGGCGCTTGTGCTCCAGGCAATGGAGGAAGGCGCTATGGGGGTGGGATCTTCTCTCATCTACGCTCCGGCCTTCTACGCTGACATCGATGAGCTCATCGCCCTCAACCGGGTCGTGGCAAATTCCGGAGGAATGTATATCTCTCACCTCCGCAGCGAGGGCAATCGTCTGCTCGAGTCGGTCGACGAGCTCCTTCGCATCTCAGAGGTCGCCGGGGTGCCCGCGGAGATCTATCACCTGAAGGCGGGCGGTGAGTCGAATTGGTCGAAGATGGACGAGGTGATCGCCAAGGTCGAGGCGGCCCGCGCCGATCGGCAGAGGATTACCGCGGATATGTACACCTATACGGCCGGCTCGACGGGCCTGGATGCGGCTATGCCTCCCTGGGTTCAGGAGGGAGGCTACGACGCCTGGGCTGAACGTCTCAGAGACCCAGAGATTCGTTCTCGCGTAGCAACCGAGATGGTGACCCCCACCGACGAATGGGAAAACCTGTTTCTCGCCGCTGGCGCCAGCGGCACCCTGCTCGTCGGCTTCCAGAACCCCGAGCTACGCAAGTACACGGGGAAGACGCTCGCCGAGGTCGCCACGGAGAGAGGCACCAACGTGGCCGAGACCGCCATGGACCTGGTGATCGAGGACGGCACGCGCGTGCAGGTCGTTTACTTTCTCATGAGCGAGGACAACGTGCGAAAGCAGGTCGCGCTGCCCTGGGTCTCGTTCGCTTCCGACGCTGGCTCCCTCGCCACGGAAGGAGTCTTCCTCGAGACCAGCACCCATCCGCGGGCCTATGGCAACTTCGCCCGCCTGCTCGGCAAATACGTACGCGATGAACAGGTCATCCCGCTGCAGGAGGCCATCCGCCGGTTGACTTCATTCCCCGCCGCGAACCTGGGCATCAGTGACCGTGGGGCCTTGCTGGAAGGCTACTTTGCTGACCTCGCCATTTTTGACGTGGACAATATCCGGGACCACGCGACATTTGCCGAGCCACACCAGTA
>CALAKE010000650.1 GCA_937922775.1 uncultured bacterium
AGCCTCGATCTGCCTGAAGAGCGCTATCCGGAGGAGGCCGGGCGCATCGAGTTCCAGCGCCAACTGGAGGAGCGCATTGCCGCGGCGGGCGGTGACCGCATCGAGTCGATGGC
This sequence comes from uncultured bacterium, assembly GCA_937922775.1. Taxonomy (GTDB): domain Bacteria; phylum Acidobacteriota; class UBA890; order UBA890; family UBA890; genus CALAKE01. The sequence continues at coordinate 114 of CALAKE010000650.1, forward strand.
GGTGGCCTCGTACCCGCCGCCGCGCGGGGGGGTTTGGTTCTCGAAATTCACGCCGGAGGGTGGGGAGCCGATTGCGGAGCTCGAGCGTATCCCCATCTTCATGACCTGGGTTTCTCCCGGCTACCTCGAGACGCTGCGGATTCCCCTCGTGCACGGCCGCGACTTCCTCCCCGGCGACGAGACAGACGAAGCCAACCCGGTAATCGTCAGCGCCGAGTGGGCAACTAGGATGTGGAACGACGAGCGGGCGGCCGGAAAGCGTTTCTATGCCGGGGGTCGCGGAGAGCCCGTACTGTTCAATGTCGTCGGCGTCATCGGGAATCCGAAGCTCACGGGGCCGGTGGCGACCTATGACGGTCTGCTGATCCTGCAACCCAGGGAGGCTGCGGACCTCTCCTTGTCGCTTGCCGTACGCACGAAGGGTGATCCGCTGGCGCTTGTCGAGACTCTCAAGCAGCAGGTCTGGGCGATCGACCCCGATGTTCCTATCGAAGATATCGCGCTTGTCGAGGACCTGATGGCAGGCACCCTCGCCCCGCAACGCTTCAATGCCACACTCGTCGCTCTGGCAGCAGGCGTCGCGCTGTGTCTCGCGCTGATCGGCTTGTATGGCGTGCTCGCATACTCCGTCGGCCAGCGCACCCGTGAGATCGGCATTCGTGTGGCGCTGGGCGCACAGCGATCACACCTCGTGCCCATGGTGACGTGGCAGGGAATGCGGCTCGTATTCATTGGCGTCGTCATCGGCCTCGTCTCCGCTCTCGCCCTGAGCCGCTTCATCGAGAGCCTCCTGTACGAGGTGGACACGTTTGATGCGATGACCTACGCGACGGTGGTTGTGATGTTCACGCTTGTCTCGACGCTCGCCTGCCTGGCCCCGGCCGCACGCGCCGCTCGCCTGGACCCGATGGAAGCGTTGCGATCGGAGTAGGCCCAGCGTGGCGCCCTACTGCCGGGCGGCGCGTGTCGCGGAGGCGGAGCCGCGGAGATCTACCTGTTAAGATGCCGCTCTGCGCGCTGGAGTCCTCAGCGCCGACGGTCCACTACTTCATATGATCGATTGCTCCTCTCGACGGCAGGAGCGGCTCAAGCCAGGTGCTGGAAATGAATCCGCGAGCAACCTCGATGACATGCCTGGCCGTCCTCGCGGCGGTGTCGATGTGGCAGGCTGGGCCCGATCCGCTCGACAGCGTACGAACGGCGAATGAACAGGTTGCCGAGCTGCTGCGACAACCCCAGAGCCCCGAGCGAGATGCCGCCATCACGGAGGTCATCGTTTCCGCCACCAGCTTCGCCACGCTGGCGGAGAATGCGGTGGGGTCCTATTGGCCGGCGGTCCCGGAGGAACAGCGTGCGGAATACGTCGCGGTGTTCTCCGAGATTCTGAGCATCTCGTCGGTGCAGAAGATGGGCCACTACAGCGCCGACCGAATCGAGTTTCTCGACCAGGAAGCGGCGGGTGACGAGGTCGTTCTGCGGACCCACGCCTACTTCGAGGACAAGATGGTACGCCTCGACTACACGCTCGCTTCGATCGAAGGCGAGTGGAAGGTCGTCAACTACGCCCTGAACGACGTGGACACCGTCGAGAATTACCGTAAGCAGTTCTTCCGCGTCATCGGGTCCGAAGGATTCGAAGGACTTCTCGAGCGGCTGAGGGCGCGGCTCGCTGAGCTCCGGGAGCCCCCTGGTGGGGACGAACGGCGCTAGCGGGCGAGTGCCACCCGGCAAGCAGATGCCACCTGGCGAGCAGATGCCACCTGGCAAGCAAATGCCACGCGAAGAGCAGACGCCGCCCAGCGAGCGGGCGCTACCCAGCGCGCGGCTGGCTCGATCGACCGTCAGATTCCGCTATCCGATCGCGCTGGTCGCGATCCTGTTGGCCATCGTCTGCACGTTTCCCGTCTACGACCTCATCCGCCTTCACATCAAGACGGACTTCTTCTCGCTCCTCCCCGAGGACCAGCCGAGCATCGTCACCCTCTTCGAGGTAATCGAGACGACAGGAGGGTTCGGCGAGCTCATGGTGGTCGTGGATTCGCCCGACCGGCAGGCGAACGTGCGGTTCATGGAGGAGCTGCACGAGCAAATCCGCGCGCTCGACTGGGTCAGCTACGCCGAATATGGCGTCGATGCGTCCTTTTTCGAGCGCAACGCGATGCTGTACGTCGAAACCGCCGACCTCGAAACGATCGAGCAGAGGCTGCGCGACCGCTACGAGTACGAGGTTGGGCGCCTCGACCCGTTCTTTTTCGACATCTTGGATGAAGGGCCACCGCCAATCGACTTCTCCGACATCGAGGAGCGCTACGGCCGCGATCGGCTGTTTCGCCCCTACAACGAGTCGGAGGACGAGAAGACGCTCATCATGGCGGTGTACCCCCTCGGAATCTCCGGTGAGATCCGGGAATCGAGGCGCTACCTTGACGAGCTTGCCGCCGCGACCGCCACCATCGATGCCGGCATACTTCATCCGGAGATGACCGTGCGCATAGGCGGTTCCTTCAAGGATCGCATCGAGGAATACGATGCGATCATGAACGACTTGAAGTTCTCAGGGCTGGTGATGACCGTCCTGTTCGTCGCTCTATTGCTGCTGTACTTCCGTCATTTGGTCGCCGTCCCGCTCGTGTTTCTGGCCTTCGGACCACCGCTGTTGTGGACCTTCGCGCTCGCCCGGGTGGTGGTTACGGAGCTGAACTTCGTGACTGTCTTTCTGGTCGTGATTCTGGCTGGCCTGGGGGTCGACTACACGATCCATTCGCTGACGCGTTACCAAGAAGAACGTGTCCGGGGTCGCTCCATGCTCGACGCCCTGAGCGTCGTGAATGCCACTACTGCCCGCGCCTCTCTGATCAGCGCGCTCACCACGGCGGCGGCATTTCTCACACTCGCCAGCTCACGGTTCTTGGGCTTTCGGCAGTTCGGCATCATCGCCGGGTTCGGCGTGTGCCTGGCATTTCTCAGTGCCGTCGTGGTCCTTCCAGCCTTGCTGGCTATTGCCGAGGAGTGGGGGGTTCTCCGAGTTCGCCAGCCCACGCAGGTGCCACCACCTGTTCCGAGGCGTGGCGTAGGCCTCGTCCTCGCCACGGCGGCCTTTGCAGCGGCAATCGGGGTGGTCAGCGTCGCTGGCCTCGAGTTCGAGACTGACTTCACGAACCTGCAGACGCGACTGCCCGCTGAGTCGCGATCGCTCAAGGAAACGATCCGTACCGTTCTGGCCGGGCGGCTGCGCCCCGTCGTGCTGCGCGCTGACAACCTCGAAGAAACGCGGGAGATCGAGGCCATCCTCGAGAGACAGCTCGCCGGCGATGATCCGACGCCGATGATCACCTCGGTGATCTCGGTCCTCGATGTGCTGCCGCTCGATCAAGATGCTCGGCTCGAGGTGATCGCGTCGATTCGCCGGCTGCTCACCGACATAACGCCGTTCGTCGACGACCAGGAAGCGGCGAGGGTCATCGAGTACCAAGAGATGATGCCTGTGGCTCCGCTGACCGTCGACGACCTGGACGAGAGTCTCGAGCGCCGCTTCTTCGGTGTCTCCTCCTCCGGCGCCAACCTGATCTATCTGCTTCACGACGTCGACCTCCGTGACACCGAGCGGGCAGCCTTCCTGGTCGAGGACGTTCAGTCGATCGAAGGAGAGACGAAAACCTGGCACGGCGCCTCCGATGCTGTCATCGTGAACGACCTATTGCGCGTCATGAAGGAAGACAGCGCGCTCGCGATCCCTCTCGCCTTGCTGGCGGCCTACCTGGTCCTGGCACTCGACTTTCGCTCGCTGCGGACGGCGCTGATCCCGCTCATTCCCCTGGCCATCGGTTTCGCCTGGATGTTCGCGATCATGTGGCTGACGGGAATGAAGCTGAACCTCTACAACATGGTCATGCTCCCGAGCATGGTGGGGATCGGGATCGACTCCGGTGTCCACGTCTACCACCGTTTTCTCGAGGGTGGCGACATCTCGTTCCTCGAGGCCATGCGGAGCACCAACGGCGCCCTGGTAGTGTCGGCCCTAACGACGATGATCGGCTTCGGCAGCATGAGTGTCTCGGCCCATGCGGGGCTCGCCTCGCTGGGAGCCCTTGCGCTCCTCGGCCTGAGCTGCGCGCTGGTCGCAGCTACGACGGTTTTTCCGCTTCTGCTGCAACGCTTCCCCAAGGCGTTCGCCTGACCCCCTCAACGGTGAGCCGAGGCCAGCCTCGTCTGCATCGAAGATAGTCGCATCAGGAATAGCGCGCCGAGCGCAAAGCAAACCTCCGCGGCTGCCAGGAGACCGTAGTAACCGGTGTTGCTCGCAAGGCGATTCAGGGTGTCCAGCAGAGCGGCCCCGATCATCGAAGCCAGAAACTGCGAGCCGAAGGTGCTGGCGATGACGATCGCCATGATCCGCCCCGCGAGCTCTGGGCGTGCGATCAGCTTGACCGTCAAGGAAAGGCCGGCTGAAACCACGGTGGTGAACCCGGCCCCGTACAAAACCATCGCCGCCCTGGCGGCCCATGGAAGTCGGCCGCCCACCAGGACAAAAAGGGCGGCGGCTACCGCAAGGACGGCTCCGGCCAGGTAGAGCGTGCGAATCTCTCCGAGCTTTTCGGTCAGGCGCCGGGACGGCAGCGCGAAAAGCAATCCACCCACCACAGCGATCGCAAACAGCTCTCCCGCCGTGCGGGCAACGTCGCGGACTCTCATGACGTCGGCAACGACGAATACCAGATACGTCGACACGATGAAGATCCCCGCAAGGAAGAACAGTCGCGCGAGAAGCAACGCCCGCAGCTCGGACGACAGATGAAAATCGGGCGCATCGGCTCGCGGAGGAGTCGGCGAGCCGTCCTCGCCGTCTACGGTCGATCCGGCGGGGCCGGCAGCGTGGGCTCTCGGCAACCGGCGCACGGATGCTTGATAGCCGAGCATCGCCAATATCACGACCAGAGCGCCCACCGCCGCGGGGAGAGCGGCGACATTCGCGCCCTGCGCAGATCGTGCGTCGAAGTAGGTGAACACCAACGCACCGCCGCCGGCTCCGAGCACCTGATAGAAGGCGATCGACGCCGTGTACCGGTGAGCAGAACCGAAGCCCTCGTACTCCACCAGAAGGGGCAAGTGAGACCCCTCCGTAACCGATCGAGCGACAACAAGGCCGACGACTGCGGCCACCAGAAGAGGATAAGGGCCGCCGAGAACGATAACGGCGAGCGGCATGACAAGCAGCACGAGGCCGTAGAGTGGATAGCGACGGCGATCATGCCGAGCCCGGTGCCGGTCGCTGTACGCTCCAACCAGAAACAGGACGGCGATGCTTGCCAGAGCCGCCGCCGCGGTGATCAGGCCCAGATGGAGTCCCTTGGTCTCGGGGCGAGCAACCTCCATGACGATGAACGGCAGCGACAGGGTGACTACGCTCACGTTGACGTATGAGGTCGCCAGCCGCGGCAAGGCGAACAGCAAGGGTCGCACCGAATGCCCTGAGTCGAGATCGGCCAAATGAGCGTCTCTCAGGTCACGAACTGAAGGTAGATGTAGAACGCGGACCGGAGATCAGTTTCATGCTCACCTCCGCTCCACGTCGCGGCGCACCAGGCCCAGTGAGTGGCCCACGCGGTGCACAAAGCTGGCGGCGACGAT
>CALAKE010000651.1 GCA_937922775.1 uncultured bacterium
CGTCTGAGCGTCGTGGCGGCGGTTGCGGCGTTTGCCTGCCTCGCGTACACGGGTCTTCTCCACGCTGAAGTCGGTCCTACGCTGTGGCGCAGCTCCTCCTTGCTCATTCGCGTGCCGTTTCTCTTCGGTGTCGCGATCTTCTTCGGCACGGTGGCGCAGGAGTCTGTCAAGGGACAGGCACGAGCAGACAAATTCCAGAGTGAAGCGGAGCGCTTGGCCAGTGAGACGGAGGAGATGGCCAGCGAGCTCGGGTACCTCAGGGCGCTCACGGACATTGGTCGCCTCGCTCTGACCGGCTCATACCCAGGACCGGTAGTTCACGAAATCACCCTGCGACTCCAGGACGCGCTGCGTGTGGCGCGCTGCTCTCTGGTTGTCTTCGAGCGCGACGGTACTCAGGGCTACCTGGCAGCGAGTGGTGACGGCCCCAGCATCGGTAGCCGCATCTTCCCGCTGGACCGATATCCGGAGCTGCGCGCCGCTTTCAGGAGCAAGACCATCACCGAAGTCCGGCAGGGCGATCCTAGCGGGCTATGGGAAAAGGTCGAAGAGCAGCTTCCAGAGGATTCTCCCTTCTGTTCCTTTCTGATTGTTCCGCTGCTCTGGGGCGACTCTATCCTCGGTGTCTTCTTCCTACGCGACACGGATCATGATCGTACCTTCAGCGAGAGGGATCGTGAGTTCTGTTCCACGGCCACGATGATGGTCTCGGGATTCATCCGCCAAAACGAGCTCCTCGAGAAGCTGCGCCGACAGAGTAGAGAGGACGCCCAGACGGGCCTGCTCAACCTGCACGCCTTTCGTGAGGAGGCCCGGCGGGTGATTGCCGGAGCCGATGAGAATGCCGACAAGCTGAGCTTTATCTCGGCCGGCATCGACAACCTCAGAGAGCTCGACGAGAAGGCCGGAGAGGCCACGGGTAGCCAGGTGATCTCGGCAGTCGGGACGCTCATCGATGGAGCCCTGCCCGCATCGAGTGTGTTGGCGCGCTCTGGGAACGAGGAGTTTGTGGCTCTGGCTCCCGTAACGAGAGCGAACACTGTGCAGACGATGAAAACGTTTCTCGACCATTTGGCGGCCGAGTTGGGCGACTTGCCCGAGCCGATCGGCGTTTCTGTTGGTGTGGCCACGTATCCGTGGGACGGCGAGAACCCCGAGGCGCTGATTGACGCAGCACAGCAGGCGATGTTCCTGGCGAAGAGCGCCGGAGGTCACCAGGGTTGTGTGTTCGAGCACGGAAAAGGCGTGGACCGTTCCCCGCCAGCTTCGACTGCTCCTGCACGAGATCTCGTCGCTCCGGTAGCGCCGATGCATTCGCCGACGCTTGGACACGTTGCACCGCAACTCGCCGGCCTGCAGGCGGCTCTGCTCGAAAGTGAAGATCTGAAAAACGCCTTGTGCGCATGGGCGAGCGAGCTCGATGCCAAGAATCCCTATGGCAAGAACCACTCGAAGCAGGTGGCGGAGCGAGCGATCGAGCTGGCTCGAGCCATGGGCATGTCGGATCAGGATGCCACCGCTGTGGGTCTGGCCGCACTGGCTCACGATCTCGGCCGTTCGCTGATTCCGGACGAGGTCCTCAACAAGAGCGGGAAATACACCGACGCTGAGCGTCGGTTGCTCGAAGAGGTTCCCGCAAAGTCGGCGGACATGTTGAACGGCGTCGCGTCCCTTGCTCCGGTACAGGAGCTGGTGCGACATCACCAGGAGCGTTGGGACGGCAGCGGGTATCCGAATCATTTGCAGGGTGAGCAGATCCCGGTGGGTGCGCAAATCGTGGGCATCTGCGATGTCTTCCAGACTCTCCTTACGCCCCGGAGCTATCGACCGGCCATGGAGGAGGACCAGGCGCGCGAGATCATCCTTCGAGGCGCAGACAAGATCTGGAATCCGGAGGTAGCCAATACGTTCTTCTCACAGGTCGCTGCGCCGATGTCGATCGCGTCGGAAGGCGACCAATTGACTGTATGAACGGCTGAAAACAAGTGCATGACGAAAGTGAGGTGATCAGAACCATGACGGCAGTGGGAGGCTTGAATGCCGGCGCCACCACGGTGAGGACCCGGCCGATGCCTGTGGGGGCACGGGCGCGGGCGGGCAGATTGCTGACCGTGGCGGAGGTGGCTGACCTGTTGCGCATCAACAAGTCGACGGTCTACCGAATGGCCAAGCAAGGAAGGTTGCCGGCCACTCGGGTAGGACGTCAGTGGCGCTTCCGGGAAAGCGTGCTGGAGGGCCTGCTAGAGCCAACCTAAGTCCGTTCGTGGGGCCAGCACGGCCCGCGAGGGATGCATTTGGCAATCCGATGACACTTGGACCGGTTTCGAGGGGGCCGGACCATGGGGGCCGGAGCCGGCGATATGTGATCGCCGGCAACAGAAAGCCGGTGTGAGGAGATCCTCTTCTCCCCACACCGGCTTTATTCCATTCGAGCCGCGCGGGCCGCGTGGCTCGCTCACCACTATCGATCTTGTATTCCTACTCCTCGGGCATTCGCAGTGGCACGAAGGCGAATTGCCCGTTCGTGTTCCTGATCCTCAGGAGCGCGACCTCGCCAGGCCCGAAGCGGCCTAGTGCCGCCTCGAACTCCGCGACGCTCGCGACGGGTTGCCTGCCGACCTCGAGGATGAGTGCGCCTCGACCGATCAAAGCTTCGGCTGCCGAGCTACCACGCGCCACCTGCATGACGAGGACACCCGTAATCTCGCCCTCGTATCCGATCTGCTCGGCTAGCTCAGCCGTCAAGTCGGTAACCGTGAGACCGAGAGTTCGAGAGATGTCGTCGGGAGCAGTCGGCTCCTCGGGTTGTTCTCTGCGGGCACGATTCGTGCCTCCGAGGTTGCGACGGAAGATCTCCTCTTCAGTGGGGCGCTCGCCGAGAGTGATCGATACGGTCGCCTCTTCGAGTCCGCTCGCGGCGGCCTTCAGCACGTCGAGCGTAATGGTGTCGCCGGGAGGGACGATCGCGATACGCTGCAGGAAGTCCTGGTTCCCATCGAGCTTCGTACCGTCCATGGCCAGCACGATGTCGCCAGCCTGCAAACCCGCCTGATCCGCGGGCTCGCCCGGATTGACCTCCTGCAAGACAACCGCGCCGTCAAGGTCCATGTCGGCGAGACCGAAACCCTCGGCGAGGTCGTCTGTCAGTGGACCGATGGTTACGCCCACCCAACCGCGAATAACCCGGCCATGCGTGATGAGCTGCTCCGCGACCTTACCCACGAGCTTCATGGGTGAGGCGAATCCGACGCCCGAGAACTGCTGCTGCAGGCCGTTGCTGACGATGGCCGTATTCATACCGATGACTTCGCCGTTCAAGTTCACGAGCGGGCCGCCAGAGTTGCCCGGGTTGATGGCGGCGTCGGTCTGAATGAAGTCCTGGTAGAAGTTGGCCGTCAACTGGAGCTGCGCGCGTCCCTTTGCCGAGATGATGCCGGCCGACACGGTATTGGTGAGGCCGAAGGGGGCGCCCAACGCCATGACCCATTCGCCCACACGAGACGCATCCGAGTCGCCCAGGGGCAAGTACGGAAGATCCTCCCCCGCGCTGATCTTGAGGACGGCCACATCGGTACCGATATCGAGTCCAACGATCTCTGCCTCGTACTCGTCCTCGTTGCTCAGGCGGACAATGACCTCCTTGGCCCTGACGGTCTCGACCTCATCGCGATCGCCGAGAATGCGCGAGATCACGTGTGCGTTGGTGAGGATGTAGCCAGTGCTGCGGATGAGGAACCCGGAGCCCTGCGACGGAGGCATTGGTTGTGGCTCCATCTCAGGCATCTCGCCTTCCTGCTCCCCGTCAGGGAAGAAACGGCGGAAGATGTCGGGCATCATTCCCTGCTGGGCGTCCTCTGGCCTCATCTCGTGGGTGGCCTCGATGAAGACAACAGCAGGCTGCGCCCTTTCAGCCACATCGACGAACGCTCCTTGCGGGATCTGCTCGTCGAGAGCCGGCGCGGCGGCAGTGTAGGAGGCAGTGCTGACCTCCTGGGGCTCCGCGGAGCCGGCAACGGCTGTGCCGATCTGTGCGGCACCGAAGCCGATCACCAGGCCCATTGCCAACAAGCTGGCCGAGGCCACGAAACGTTTTGCTCTATACGACGAATTCACGTCTGCTCTCCTGGCTACCGAGTGCTATCTCAGGATTTCTATATGGGGGTTCTCGGGGGCAGTGCCTCCGGCCGCCCACGTCCTACCTAGGACGCAGCAAACGACAATTTGGTCGAAACGGATCGTGGAAGTTGCCTGCCACCCAGAACAGTATAGATTACCGCGTCGAGTGGTCGTTGCGAAACGGCGCCCCGCGTGCCTTCTCGTGGGCAAACCCAATCCGGGCGGGAGGGGAAGGTGGCGGATGCTGCGCCGAGGAGAGAGGGAGCGGGGAGCGCGTCTGCCGGCAGCCTGGTCAGTGTGGTGACCTGAGCTCGGGACTTGGGCAAAAAAAGCGCCCGGGTGATCTCCGCGACGGCCTCCCAACGGTAGTGCCTTGCTCCCTCCAGCGTGGCGGCCTTCCCAGCTCCCTTCCTCCCCTTGCGGTTCAGTCGGTCACCGGGCTCCTTCCGCGCCTTCAACGAGAACTGAGCCTCTCGCCGTTTGGCCGGGGATATCACCCGAGCACAACCTAACTACCTCCGTTCCGAGAATCTGTCAACGACTTTTTTCGGATCCGGGCAGAAAAGCCGGAAAAGACCCCGGTTGCCCTCCGTGGCTCGCCCCGTAGGCGAGCTCATCAGCCTCGAACCGATGGCTATCTTGGCTAGCCGCGGTCGGCGATTGGAACATATCGGCGCCCGGTATGGCCGATATATCGGGCACGAGGCCGGATCAAAACGTTCGCCGCGTGCTGTTCCATCACGTGGCTAGTCCAGCCG
>CALAKE010000652.1 GCA_937922775.1 uncultured bacterium
TGGATGAGCGAGTACGTGTGAACGAGCTCAACCGCGCAGGCGGCGGGCATGAGTACTTCGGGGGAAGCGCCCAATGCGCGACCGGTAGCGAGCACGAGGATCGGTCGCAATCGCTTTCCCCCGGCGAACACCGAGTACCGCATGGCCTGGTGCAGCAGGGTAGGGGAGTCTTCCTCGGCAGGTAGGATGTCATCCAGCGCGGAGTCGACGAGGCCGTGTTCCGCGCGCAGGTACGATTTGAGGTCGCCACCTGCCTGGTCAGGTTGGACGGCCGCGTCTTCAGCCATTCTCGCCGTCATCCACCGGTAGCCCCACGGATTCCGTCTTCAGCGAACCGTCGAGGTCTTCGGTGAGCAGGTCTATGCGTCTCTCCATGGTGTCGAGTCGACCTCTGCAAAGAGAAAAGAGGCCAACGGCGCGCTCATAGACCTGCAGAGCTCCCTCGAGTGGAATGTCACCTTCTTCGAGCTTGGCGGCCAACTCCTCGAGCTGCCCTAGCGCCTCGTCGAAGGTGAGGTCCTCCTGCTTCTTGTCCTTGGCTTCTGCGGATTTGGCCACGTACGACCTCCGGGACTGGAGTGCTAAACGAGTTCCTCTTCTTCCGAGCACGGCGTCGGGCTTTGTAGCAGAAGAATACCGCAGATCAACTCTCGATGACCTCGTCAACCTGGCAGACGAGCTGGCCCTGATGCAGACGGATGCGCACCTGATCGCCTCCTCCGACATCGGCGCTGCGCCGCAGGATCAGACCATCACTGGAACGCTCGCAGATCGAATACCCTCGCGCTAGGACGCCCAGGGGGCTGAGGGCCTCGATACGGGCGGCAACCTCGCCGAATCGTCCTTCTGCATGTTGCTGTGTCCTACCTAACGACGCTCGGGCGCTCTGCATCGCCGCAACCAGAGCTGACCTCCGCTCGGCCAAGTGTCGTCGCGGATCTGACAGCGCCAGTCGCTGTCCAGCCGAGCGAACTCGGTTGCGGCGCAGTTCGATCGATCTCTGGAAGGGGGTGCTGATCTCGTACCAGACGTCGTCCAGTCGTTGCCTATAGACATTCAGCAGCCCCGCGGGCTGCCGCAGCCGCCGTTGCAGGCGTGGATCGTTGAGCCGAGCCCTCGAGTCGCCCAGGCGACGCGCAATAGCGGCGTGCGCCCGTTGGTATGCATGCTCCAGGCGTTGCAGCAACTCTTGCCGGCTGGCGGCAACGACCTCCGCGGCGGCTGTCGGAGTTGCCGCACGTCGGTCGGCTACCAAATCGGCGATCGTGATATCGATCTCGTGTCCGACGGCGGAAATTACAGGGATCCGTGAGCTTGCGATGGCGCGAGCGACGACTTCTTCGTTGAAGGCCCAGAGGTCCTCACGGGAGCCACCACCGCGCCCGACGATCATCACCTCGGCTTCGCCGTGGCGATTGAGCTTGTCGACAGCCGTCGCGATCTCGTCGGCGGCACCTTCACCCTGTACCTTGGCGGGCGCCAAAATCACGGATATGGGTACCTCGCGTCGGTGCCACACCCGGCAAAGGTCGCGCCATGCGGCGCCACTGTCCGAAGTCACCACACCGACGCACCGGGGCAACAAGGGTATCGGTCGCTTACGAGAGTCCTCGAACAGGCCTTCCTCATGGAGGCGCGCTTTCAGCTGCTCAAAGGCGAGCTGAAGTGCTCCCCAGCCGACAGGCTCGAGGAACTCGATGACCATCTGGAAGTTACCGCGAGGTGGATAGATCGTCAGCCGGCCGCCAGCGATGACTTCCAGGCCGTCGTCTACCGCGAAGACCACCTCACGATTCGCGCCGCGGAACATGGCCACGTCGAGAACGGCGTCTTCGTCCTTGAGTTTGAAGTACCAATGGCCGCTGCGGTGCTGGTGCAGGTTGCTGATCTCACCACGCACCAGAACTGTGTTGAATGCCTCTTCGAGAATCTCCTTGGAGAGGCCAACGATTTCGCCGACGGTCCAAACGCGGCGGGGGGCGACAGGGCTGCTGTCGCCCGTATCCGTGCCGGTGATCCCACTCGCAGCGTCGCCGGACTCATCGGGGTCGTCGACGGTATCCCAAAGGCTGCCGACGGTCCCGTTCTCGCTCATGTCACCGTGGTGCTGAGATCGTCGGGTGGATCGAAAAAGGTTTCGATCGAGCGCGCTTTGCCGGACTCATGGTCGATATCGACGACGGCGCCGGCAATACGCGTGTTCGAGCTCGCCACTTGAAAGCGAACCGGTCTGGCAGTGAGGAAACGATATAGGGCCAGGTCAGGTCTCGTTCCAATGACCGAATCGTAGGGCCCGGTCATTCCCACGTCGGTGCAGTAGGCGGTTCCTCCAGGGAGGATCCGGGCATCTGCCGTCGGCACATGCGTGTGCGTGCCGAGGACCGCGCTCACGCGACCATCGGCGTACCAGCCCATGGCGAGCTTCTCCGAGGTAGCCTCGGCGTGCATGTCGACGAATTTGGTTAGGCAATCACCACCGGGCAGGGCATCGAGGGCGTCGTCGAGGGCCCTGAAAGGGCAGTCGATCGGCTGCATGTACACACGGCCCTGAAGGTTGACCACAATGACGGGATCGCCCTGCCGCGAGCGTCCACGGAAGATACCGTTGCCGGGGGTGTCGAGCGGATAGTTTACGGGTCGTAGCACTCGCGGCTCGGATTCGAGGTACTCTTCGAAGCCGCGCTGTGCCCACACATGGTTGCCCGTGGTGAGGACGTCTACCCCCAAGCCGAGGATCTCCTCCGCAATCGCCGGCGTCAGACCCTTGCCCGCAGCAGCATTCTCTGCGTTCACGATCGTAAAATCGGCTGAAAGCCGTGACTGCAGCGAGAGCAGACGCTCTTTCAGGATCTGCCGACCCGGTTTGCCGACCACGTCTCCGAGAAAGAGGATTCTCACTTGGCGAACTCGACCGCTCTGGTCTCGCGGATCACCGTCACCTTGATCTCGCCCGGGTACTGGACTTCCTTCTCGATGCGCTTGGCAATGTCCTTGGACAGCCAGATGGCCTCATCGTCGCTCACCCGGTCCGATTCGACGATGATTCGCAGCTCACGCCCGGCCTGAATCGCATAGGCCTTGGCAACGCCACTGAACGAGTCGGCGATCTGCTCGAGCTTCTGCAGGCGCTTCACATACGTTTCGAGCATGTCGCGGCGTGCGCCAGGGCGTGCCGCAGAAAGCGCATCGGCCGCTTGCACCAGGACCGCCTCGACCGTGGCGGGCTCGACGTCAAAGTGGTGTGCCTCCATGCCCTGAATCACAGCCTGAGATTCACCGTGCCTGCGCAGCAGGTCGATGCCGATACTCAAATGCGTTCCTTCGACCTCCTGGTCGATCGCCTTGCCGATGTCGTGCAGCAACCCGGCACGGCGGGCAGTCTGTTCGTCGGTACCCAGCTCCGCAGCCAAGATTCCGGCGATGGTCGCGACCTCGATCGAATGACGCAGTACATTCTGGCCATAGGATGTGCGGAACTTGAGCATGCCCAGCAGGCGCACCAGCTCGGGATTGAGGTCATGGATGCCGAGGTCAGCGGCCGCTTCGTTGCCTTCTTGCCGCACCTGATCCTCGATCTCCTCCCGCACTCGGGCGACGACCTCTTCAATACGTGCCGGGTGAATGCGGCCGTCAGTCACCAAGCGCTCGAGGGCGAGGCGGGCAATCTCCCGGCGCAGCGGATCGAAGGTGGAGATCAGCACTGCCTCCGGCGTGTCATCGACGATCAGGTTGACACCGGTGATCATCTCGAAAGCTCGGATATTGCGTCCCTCACGGCCGATCACTCGACCCTTCATATCGTCAGACGGGAGCTCGACCAACGAGACCGTGTGCTCGGCTACATGGTTGCTCGAGCAGCGCTGAATGGCCATCGCGATAATGCGGTGGGCCTCGTTGTTCGCCTTCGAGCGCATCTCCTCTTCGATATGACGAACGGTGCGGGTCATCTGCTCCCGCGCCTCGAGCTGCATCATCTGCATCAGGGCCTCTTTCGCCTGGGCGGCGGTTTGCCCGGCGATACGCTCGAGGCGTCGCAGTGCCTCCTCGCGGTGCTTCTCGAGCTCCTTGCCGAGGCGCTCGACACGCTGCTGCTGCTGCCGTGCCGTGCGCTCGAGGCGCGAGAGCTCCTTCTCGCGATCTTCGAACGAGCTCGTACGACGCTCGAGCTTCTCCTCACGACGAGCTATGCGACGCTCTTGCTTGCTGAGCTCACGACGACGGTCGCGGCTCTCTTCTTCGAATGCTTGGCGAGCGCGAAGGTGTTCTTCGCGAGCTTCGACACCTGCCTCTTTCAGGATATTCTCGGACTGCCTCTCGGCCTCCTTCATCATGCGTTTGACGTTCCGCCGGGTCTCTTTGACCAAGCGATCGGCAAACCGCCGTCGGATGAAATACCAAACGGCGATGAGAATGAGCCCGACGACCAGAAGGGTGATACCGAAGGCCACAAGGGCAGGGGTATCTCCGACGAAGCCGCCCGGACCCTGCGGGCCGAGGAGTAGGCCGAGGCTCAGGGCGTTGGAAGCCAGATACTGCATGGTCACCCCCTGCATAGCCTCGTTTTCAGCGTCGAGAGACAGAGAGTGACCGAATACGGTCGCAGCGGGGCAAACGTCGACTAGACGACGTGGCGTCGTCGGACTGAGGCGGTCAGTAATAGGAGGTGGTCAGACCTCGGATACACCCCCATCGGGCCTGAAATCATCACAGGAATAACCGTTGCTATCTCGTCCGAACCTCATCCAGATCCGTCAGTTCCAGTGGTGTTTGCACTCACGGTGTCGTCGTTCGAGCCGGCCGTTGCAGCGTCCAGTGTTTCAGCCAGCTCCAGCGCCTGCTCCGCTATCTCTGCCCCTCGTCTTTCGAGGGCTTTTCGTGTTTGGTAGAAGTCATCAGCGATGTTGAGGGCGGTCAAAATCGCCAGCCGCCCGGCATCACTGGTGTCCGCCTGCTGCGCGACCTGCCTCATTCGCTGGTCCACGTAGCCTGCGAGCACTCTTATCGTTTCAGCTGAGTCTTCACCTCTAATGTTATAGAGGTGCCCGCATATCTCAACGGTGGGCATGATTCACATCGTAGCGGACGAAGACCTATTGCGCCAAGTGCAATGAGTCGAGTCGGTTCAAAAGGCGGCCGAGACGCTCTTTCACTTCGTCCCTTTCCTCAGTCAGAACGCGCAAACGGCGCAACTCCGCCGCATCCGATCTCCAGCGCTCCTGCAGGCGGCTCATCTCAGCCCGCAGCGATCCCAGTTCCTCACGTAGGCCGGTGAGCTGCTTCGCGAGGTCCCGGCGTTCACCCTCCAGCTCCCGAATACGCTCCACCGCGCGTGCGACGCTCTGTCGCATCGGGGCGAGGGGGTCGCCGCTGTTCCGGCTAACGCTGCTTGCCACCGAACTCATCCAGCAGATGAGAAGTGACAGCTTGATGGGCGCTGTCGATCTCCTCGGCGGTGAGGGTGCGGTCGTCTCTTCGGTAGGTGAACCGCAGGGTGAGGCTGCGCTGGCCCGAGGGGATGTCATCTCCCTGGTATACGTCGACGAGCTCGAATCCGGCCAACGAAACATCTTCCCGCGATGTGACGGCGGCTTCGATATGATCGAATGAGACGCTCTCGGCGAGCTGCAATGACACGTCACGAACGCCCCCCGGGAAGCGAGACAGCGGGCTGTAGCGCAGCTCGCGGGCGGGGCGGGCGAGTTGCTCCTCGACGTCGATCTCCGCGCCCCAAACCGGGAGCGCCAAGCCAAAACGTTCTGCCACTTCGGCCGAGATCCTTCCGGCCCAGCCTTGCACCTCGCCCTCCAACAACAGCTCTGCAGAGCACCCATCCTCGAGGCCAGGCTGGGTGCCGGCTCGCCATTGCCAGGCAGGCCAACCCATCCTCCGTGCCACAGCCTCCAGCGTACCTTTCAAATCGAACAAATCAGGAGCACGATTGCTCTCACCCCAATGGGCAACCTGCCCAGGTCCACAAATGATCAGCGCAAGAGCCTTGCGCTCAATGGCTCCGTTCCCCTCGGAGGGTTGGGTGAAGCGGTTGCCGATTTCGAACAGACGCACATCCTGTTGCCCGCGGTTGACGTTGTGAGCAACGACGGTAAGCAGACCGGGGCTTAATCGAGCTCTCAGGAAGCCGAGCGCCTTGGAGATCGGATTGGCGATGGACACCGGAGCGTCGTCGGCGCGCAAGAAGGCGGCCTGATCCTCGTCCCTGCCTAGGGATGGGGTGAGCGCTTCGCGATAGCCGGCAGCGACGCATACCTGTTTTAGTCGCCGCTCAGCGAGAACCATGGGGTCGCCCGATTCCTCGGGCGCCCGCAGTGCTGGGAGGGTATTCGGCAGGCGCTCGTAGCCGTAGTGACGAGCGACTTCTTCCACAAGGTCTTCCTCGCGAGAAATATCTGACCGGTGGCGTGGAACGGTTACCAGGAAGCTCGCGGATGCTCCCTCGACCTCAAATCCCAGGCGCTCGAGAATGTTGCGGATATCACCTTCTGGAATGTCAACACCGAGGAGCTTTTCGACCCGAGACGATCGCAGGCTCAGAGAGACCGGCTCTGGCAGCTGGTCCTTTTCATCGAGGCGCCCTTGGCAGATTTCACCCCCCGCGAGCTCAGCTATCAGGGCGGCGGCGCGATCGACCGCTGCGACCATTCCGTCGATGGCGAGAGTGCGCTCGAACCGGTGGCTGGCGTCGGTGTGCATGCCGAGCCTCTGCGCCGAGTTACGCACGAGTTGGGGATCGAACCAGGCACCTTCGAGAAGCACGTTCGTCGAGCCCGCTTGGATTTCCGTGTTCGCGCCGCCCATGACGCCGGCCAGACCGATGGCCCGGTCAGCATCGGCGATGACGAGGTCGTCCGCCGTGAGCGATCGCGACGTGCCGTCGAGGGTCTGCAGGGCCTCTCCGGGCAGTGCTCTGCGAACGACGATCTTGTTACCTGCCAGCAGATCGAGATCGTAGGCGTGCAGCGGGTGGCCAAGCTCCCACATGACGAAGTTCGTGATGTCGACGACATTGTTGATGGGGCGCAGACCGATGACCTCGAGCAGCTCACTCATCCACGCCGGCGACGGGCCGACCTCGATGTCGCGAATAACGCGAGCGACAAAGCGGGCGCAACCTTGTGGGTCGTCGATCTCGATCGTGGCCAGGTCCGCCGCCGCGCAGCCGGGCGTTTCGTCGACGCTTGAGTCGGGCGGGCGCAGCGGTTCGCGTCGCGCGGTAGCGATTTCCCGGGCCACGCCGAAATGGTTCATAGCGTCGACCCTGTTGCTGGCGACATCGAGGTCGAGCACCGTGTCGTTGCGGACCTCGTCCACCTGGTCGACGACGAGGCCGCAGCTGGTGAGTAGGTCGGTGAGCGTCCGGGTGGATTCCGGCAGCTCCACGTATCGGCTCAGCCAAGCGGTCGAAAAAAGCATGATGGGTCGAGCTCTGCCGGCGCTGTCGAGCCGGCTTGAGGGTTAGGTCGCGAACTGCTTGAGGAAGCGGATGTCGTTTTCGTACAGAGTGCGGATATCGTCGATGCCGTAGCGTACGGCGGCGATGCGGTCGACACCCATGCCGAAGGCAAAGCCCTGAACCGTCTGCGGATCGTAGCCAACAGCTTCGAACACGGCGGGATGGACCATTCCAGAGCCCAGCATCTCGACCCACCCGGAGCCCTTGCATACGCGGCACCCGTTACCGGCGCAAGCAGGACAGGTGGCGTCCATCTCAGCAGATGGCTCCGTGAAAGGGAAGTAGCCGGGGCGAAACCTGGTGCGTGTCTCATGACCGAAGAGCGCCTTGGCGAAATGATCGAGCGTGCCTTTGAGGTCGGTCATCGTGATGTCGGGGCCGACCACGAGCCCCTCGCACTGCACGAATGATGGCGTGTGCGTGGCGTCGGGTGTGTCGCGGCGATAGACGCGTCCGGGGACAATGATCGCCAGGGGGGGCTGGCGCCGCTGCATGGTGCGAATCTGTACCGGGGACGTGTGTGTGCGGAGTAGCCACTCACCGCCCAAGTACAGTGTGTCCTGGATGTCCCGGGCCGGGTGTTCCTTGGGGATGTTGAGGGCTTCGAAGTTGTACCAGTCAGTCTCGACCTCCGGACCCTCCACCACCTCGTAACCCATGCGCGTGAAGACCGACTCGATCTCCTGCAACGCGAGGGTGATGGGATGCAGGCTGCCGAGATGCACGGTTCGCCCGGGCAGCGATACGTCGAGATCACACCTCTTGTCTCTGCCCTCAGCGAGTGCTGAAGAAATCTCGTCGAGTCGGCGGGTCAGGAGTTGACGAGCCTGGTTTGCTTGCTTGCCGACCTGAGCTCGCAACTCTCCGGGCAGCGACCGCATGCGGTCGAAGACCGCGGTCAGCGCGCCGCGCTTGCGACCCAGGTATCGTGCCCGCAGCTCCGCCAGCTCGGCCTCGTCGCTGATGGACTCAGCCTCGACCTCGAACTGCTGCTGAAGCTGCTGGATGATTGCGAGCGGATCCCCGTCGGCCGTTTGGCCCTGGTCTACGGAGGGAACCTCGCCTTCGGTGGCGCCCATCGCGGGAGGATCCTAGGCTAGGGCCTGCTTCGCCGTGCTCGTCAACTCTTCGAAAACCTTCGGGTCCTCAACCGCGATTTCCGCGAGGACCTTGCGATCGAGGCCGACGCCGGCGGCCTTCAGCCCAGCCATGAAGCGGTTGTAGGGAAGCCCGTGCTGGCGGCTTGCGGCGTTGATGCGGGCGATCCAAAGGCGACGGTACTCGCGCTTCTTGAGCTTGCGGCCGATATAGGCCTGCTGCATGGAGCGATCGACTGCCTCGCGCGCCTCGGTGTACAGGCGACTCTTCGAACCGTAGAAACCTTTTGCGCTTTTCAGAACTCTGCGGCGACGCTTGGTGTGGACGTTGCCGCGCTTCACGCGGGCCATTGCTTCTCTCCTCTATTTCCTTCGTGCCTAGTTAGGGAGCAAGCGGCCGATGCGCTTCACGTCGCTGGGGGCAATCTCAGTCCCGCTGCGCAGGCGCCGTTTCCGTTTTGCATTCTTGTGGCCCATCAAATGGCTTGCGTAGGCACGGTGGCGGCGCAACTTGCCCGAGCCCGATCGCTTGATGCGCTTCGCGGCGCCACGATGAGTCTTCATCTTCGGCATGGTTCAGCTCCGACTTCCGACAACCGGCCGCTGCACGGGCGCAGTTGAGACACGCCCGCCTCAGCCAGTCGTATTCTGTCCTTGAAACAGTTGTTGGGACTAATCTCTTTTAGGTGCCAGGATCATGATCATGAGCCGTCCTTCCATCATGGCCGGCTTCTCGACTTTGTACGTGTCGTCGTCCAGCTCTTCCATGACCCGATCTAGAATCTTCCTTCCGTATTCCGGATGCACCACCTCGCGGCCTCGAAACATCACCGTGGCCTTGACCATATGGCCCTGGCCGAGAAACCGAATGATGTGATTCAACTTGAATCGGAAGTCGTGCTCGTCGATCTTCGGACGAAATTTGACTTCCTTCAACTGCGTGTGGTGCGGGCGCTGCTTCTGATCCTTGGCTGACCGATACGCGAACTTGCCGTAGTCCATCAGCCGACAAACCGGCGGCTCCGCGTTGGGGGCAACTTCGACGAGATCGAGCTCTGCCGCCTGCGCCTT
>CALAKE010000653.1 GCA_937922775.1 uncultured bacterium
CATGGCGCGCACGCTCGCGCTCATGTGCGGGTGCACGGTGGCCTCCGCCGTGAGGTCCAGCGCGTAGGCGAGGGGCACGCCCCGCCGCACCAGGAGTGCCAGAGTGGACGCCAGCGACGACAGTGCCGCGTAGAGGCGCAGGCGCCCGGCGGGATTGATCAGCAAGTTTCCTCCGAAGCTCGGATACGGTGTAGCGAGCGTGGCCGTAGCATTCCCCAGAGATGTTTGGACCGCGGCAATGGTCTCGAACCACCCGACGCCGCCGATGAAACCAATTTCCACTTCAGGCCGGGCCACCAGCATGATGTTGTAGGAAAAGCGCGCCTGGCGGAGGCTGATTTGGGTGTTGACCGGGACCTGTGCTTGGATCGGCCTGCCCCCGATCGTGACGTCGATGTCCATGACGTTGGAGCCGCTGTGGTCGCGATCGACATACGTGAAAATGAACCGATGTCGTCGACCAGCTCCCATGTTGGCCTCGACAATGTAGCCGCCTTCGGACTCGGTCAGTCCCAACATGTCGCGCACGTCGAGAGTGACGGGGAGCCCCTCGATGTCCCCAAGGTCGATATTCCCCTCGATGCCTCCCTGCCAATACATCGCTGAGAACCGTATTCGATCGAACTCGCGTTGCTGTCCCTCCGGGCTGACGATCCACTGCGCCTCCGCCGGCGCCGCCAGCCACTGCACTAGAACCAGAACCCCCAGCATCACGATCCAGCGATATCTGCCACACATAAGACGCTCCCTTTGAAGCGAACCCCGATCTGTCTGCCCACCCTCTAAGACATGCGGCCAGCCCACTCGCCGACACTCCTAATGATGGACGTGTCAAGAGAGCCAGAGAAGCCAAAAGTGCCGCGTGTTCTCCAGCCAGCCGCGACTCGTTGGGACATCCAGGCTAAGATATGGCGTCTTTTCGCGGCAACGACAACGAGTATTCATGAGATTCAGAGGCACGAAGCTCAATCTGCGCAGGTGTCTGGTCCCTGAGGGGCCCTTCATGATGGGAATGAAGGGAGACAGCTTCGACGAATCTCCGGTGCATCGCGTCTTCCTGTCAGCATTCGAGATGTCGCAAACCCCTGTCCTGAATCGCGACTACGCGGTCTTCATGAAGAAATCGGGGGCGGACCCTCCGCAATGGTGGAACGATTCGAACTTCAACGACCCCAAGCAACCGGTCGTTGGGGTCAACTGGCACGAGGCCCGCGCGTACTGCGACTGGATCGCGGAAGCCAGCGGCAGCAGCATTCGCCTCCCGACCGAGGCGGAGTTCGAAAAGGCCACGCGCGGTGGTCTGCAGGGAGCCGACTACCCCTGGGGGAATGATCCCGCCGGCCACCACTACAAGATCGCAAGAGGACCCCTCAAAGGCCCCTACAAACCGGGTGAGAATCCTCCCAACGCCTACGGTCTCCACGACATGGTCACCAACATTCACCAGTGGTGTCTGGACGGATACGACCCCAACTACTACGAGGAGTCCCCATCGAGAAACCCGACCGGGTCGCGAGGTGCTGATCTGCGAGCCGCCCGCGGCTCGTCATGGAATCAGGAGAACCTCATCTCTCGGTGTGCCGCCCGCTCGGGCCTGGCTGCATACTTTCGCGTAAATGACTTCGGCTTCCGCTGGGTGATCGGGCCGCGGCTCGAGTAGCTCACGACATCGCATGGAGCTGTGTCACTGGGCATGAAGGAAGAGGTCGGCTTCCGGCGCAATCTAGGGCTGTTCATGGCCGTGATGATCGGCATCGGGGCCATGATGGGGCCCGGGATCTTCGCCCTGCCGGCCGAAGTGGCAGAGATGGTCGGGCCGCTCGGGATTCTCTCCTATCTGGCGATGGGGCTCCTCACTATCTTCACCGCTCTCAACTACTCCGAGCTCGGCGCGGCAATACCCCTCGCTGGGGGTGGCTATTCCTTCACCGCCCGCACGTTACCGCGGCCGGTGGCGTTCTTCACCGGGTGGTTCTTCTGGATCGGCAACACCCTGGCGTGCTCGATGTACGCCGTGATCTTCGCCATTACGGTGCGCGCGTACTTTTGGCCGGAGGCCAACCTCGCGTTGCTGGCAGTGGCGACAACCCTCGTGTTCGGTCTGATCAACTTTCGCGGCATGTCGGAGGCCATCAAGGTCATCACGATCATGAATCTAGTTGAGCTCGCCGTATTGGTCGTCGTTGGCCTGCTCGCGGCCGCCCACGTCGAGGCGCCGAATCTGACCCCGCTGGCGCCCATGGGGTGGAGACCGTTCTTGCCATCGATGGCGCTCATCTACATCTCATACGTTGGTTTCGAGCTCATTACCGTGGCCTCGGAGGAGATCATCAACCCTGGGAAGACCATCCCTCGCGCCATCATGATCACCCTGGGTGTAGCGACGGCGATCTACGTATTTGTCATATGGGCGATGATGGGAGCCATACCACACGAGGAGCTGGCACACAGTGAGGTCCCCTTCATCTTTACTGCCGAGCGGCTGATGGGTCCCTGGGGGCGATGGGCCGGCATCACCGCGACCATCATGGCCAGCTTGTCGGCATTCAGCGTGACGCTCGGCGCCAGCGCTCGGGTACTTTACGCATTGGGTCGCGACGGGCACTTTCCGATGATCTTCGCCCGGCTCAATCGCCGTTTCCAGACGCCGGACGTCGCCCTCCTCGTCTGCTCGTTGGTCGTCGTCGGGTTCGCTTCGTCAGGCATCGTGAGGTTTGTGGCCTCCCTGAGCGACTTTGGCTACCTGATGGGCCTGGGAATCGTGAACTACGCCGTCGTCTCGCTACATGTGCGGATGCCCAATCTGCGGCGACCCTTCAAGGTAGCTCTCTTCCCGGCGGTGCCGATCATCGGAGTCATCACCTGCTGGATGTTTGTTCCCGCCCTCGAGTCCAGAAGCTTCATTCTCGGTGGGATCCTGACCATCGTGGGAGCCGCAATTTACCTCACCCGGCCCGCTAACCGGGCGGAACTGGCAGGACTGCCAGCCGCCTGGTCGCGGATGATATTGCTGATTCGAGCGAAATGGAGAAGGCGCATGAAAGTTCTGATTATCAGCGGCGGTCGACAGGCACGCAGCATTGCCGATCGGCTCCTGGCCCGAGACGAGGTCCGCATGGTCTTCCGCGAGGCCGAGCACCAGATCACTTTCGTAGAGCAAGATGAAGCTACTTGCCAGATGCTCGAGCAACGCTATGGTGTGCCTATCTACCAGGGTGATGGCACCAAGCTCGACCTGCTCGAGCAGGTTGGTGTGGAGAACGTCGACATCGCCATCGCCGCCTCTGACGACGAGGAACACAACGTCATTGCCGCGTTGCAGGCCAAACGTCTGGGTATCGAGCAGGTAATCGGAATCGTGGAGAAACCCGACTACGTTGCCCTCCTGCAGGAACAGGGGGTCGTGGCGATCAGCGCGCCGAGCGCGACGGCGGCGATGGTGGAAAACTACCTCGATCGCCCCGGCGTGGCGGAGCTCGTCGGGATCGGCACCGGGATCGCCAGCTTGGTCAGTGTCCTGATCTCACGCGAGTCCTGTGCGGCCGGCAAGCTGATCCGGGATCTCGAGATCCCGATGGAGTGCGTCGTAGCGGCGGTCATTCGCGGTAAGGAGTTCGTGGTGCCGCGCGGCCAAACCGAGATTTCGGCAGGCGATCAGGTGATTCTGGTAGGGTCGGCAACAGACGTGAAGAAGGC